>NZ_JAUBRI010000001.1:108658-122099 GCF_036701795.1 Microcoleus sp. N9_A1 | reverse complement strand
TCGGCGATTGGTGCAATACTATTTTCCGGGATAACTTCTTCATCTTCTAAGTTGCTGACATCTACAGAATCATCGGCGATTGGTGTAATGCTATTTTCCGGGATAACTTCTTCGAGGTTGTTGTCGGAATCTTGTTCGGATGTCTCCAAGTCTGAGGGCACAGTCATAGGTATTTTGGATTTTATTTAAGTTTTACGTTTATTGGTCTGGGATGCAGGTAGAATCAAAAACCTGTTTCCGGGTTAAGGTCGATCGCCCTTTTTACTGTAACTCCAACCGCGCAATTTTGGGCTAACCCTTGCCACGTAAGATATATAATGTCTGAGTCGTGTTGGTCAAACATAGTTTTTTTAACTGTCAATGACGATCGCAATTTTGCCAACAGCGCGGCCAGTTTCGCTGTAAGTGTGGGCTGCGGCTACTTCTTGCAAGCTGTAAGTGCGATCGACAATCGGCTCAACTTTATCGGATTCTATTAACTCCCGCAAAGCCTCTAAATCGCTCGTGTTGGCATTGGCTAGAATAAATTTAGCTTTTTTACCCGAGATAAACCAGCTCGTTAACATCGGTGCGAGGTTCTCGAAACTCGGCAAAGTCGAGATATAAACTCCCTCTGGTTGCAGCACTTTTTCGCATTCAGCAAATGTTCTTGTCCCGACAGCATCTAAAATTATATCATATTTATCGGTTTGTTGAGTAAAGTCAATTTCTGCGTAATCCAGGACACAATCGGCTCCCAAACTCTTGATAAATTCTATGTTTTTAGCGCTGCAAACTCCCGTTACTTCCGCATTCATTGCTTTCGCAACTTGCACGGCAAAAGTGCCAACTCCGCCGGAAGCACCGTTAATCAATACTTTATTTCCGGCTTGAATTTCACCCAAATCTCTCAGCGCTTGCAAAGCAGTTAAACCTGCGATCGGTACTGCTGCTGCTTCTGCATGAGTGATGTTTTTCGGTTTAATTGCTGCATCCGATTCTGCCACGGCTGCGTATTCGGCGCAAGCACCCCCACTGATGGGATTTAAGAAAGTATAAACTTCATCTCCGGGTTGAAATTTGGTGACTTCCCGGCCGACTTCCACGACTACTCCCGATATGTCAGAACCGACAATTCGAGGAAAGTTAAATCCTGTCAATAGTTGCAGGTGTCCTTGCCGGATTTTCCAGTCTACGGGATTGACGCTGCTAGCGCGAACTTTGATTAACAATTCGTTCGATTTGGCGATCGGCTTTTCTAATTCTCGGTACTGCAATTCCTCGGCGGAACCGTAGCGATCGAACGCAACTGCTTTCATGGCAAATTTTCCGGTCTATTTTTAATAAAAGACTCAATCCTTTACAATTACAGCACATTCCATCTAAATGTGACATAGTAAATTGAGGAAGCCTTGTAGCAGCGGGCGATCGACTCTTGCAGGCCTCCAGACAATGGGCAGGCGTGAGGCAATGGGTTCGCTGGCGAGCGTGCGATCGGCTAGCGATTAAAATTAATAGGGACGGGGCGGGCGATCCCATAACCCTGAGCATAATCTACTCCAATCTCCCGCAATTTTTCTAAGATAGTCTCGTCTTCGACAAACTCAGCTATAGTTTCAAGATTCATCGCATGGGCAATACCATTAAAGCCTTCAACGATCGCTTGAGAAATCAAATTATGACTAATATTCTTGACAAAAGCACCATCAATTTTTAGATAATCAACTGGTAAATTAATCAGATATGCAAAGGAACTCAACCCACTGCCAAAATCATCTAAAGCAAAGCAACACCCAATCTTTTTGAGTTCGCTCATGAAATATCTGGCTTGCTCAAAGTTTGCGATCGCTGCGGTTTCCGTGATTTCAAAACCAATGGTTTGTGGGGGGACTTTGTAGCGAGAAAATTGTTCGATCAAAAACCTCAGAAACTGATTGTTACTAATGCTAGCCCCAGAAAGATTGATCGTATACAAGCCTTGACTAAGAACATCTTTCTCCGGCAATTTGTGATAATTGGAGAAAAAATTTTCGATTACCCAACAATCGATCTCAGTTATCAAGCCGTAACGCTCGGCGGCGGGAATAAACTCATTTGGAGATACTATTTTTCCATTTTCGTCCAGCATTCTGATCAAAATCTCATAATGCTCTACTAATGGTTTAGAGGTAATAGAGACAATCTTTTGGTAGTAGAGACAAAAACGATTGGTTTCCAGCGCTCGACTGATTTTGGAAACCAACTGCCTCTCACCACGTTGTTTAATTAGTTCGCTATCATCTAGACTATAAATATGAACACAGTTGCGGCCTCTGGCTTTGGCCGCATAACAAGCTGCATCAGCCGCTCCCAGAAGATCCCTCAAATCTTGGCTGTTTTGGTCAATAGCAACAACTCCAATGCTGACTCCGATGATAAAGGTTTTGCCATTCCAAATAAACCGAAACTGATGCACTAGGTCTTTGAGATTTTCCGCAATCTGAGCTGCTTGAGATAGTGGACATTGAGTGAGCAAAATACCAAATTCATCACCTCCCAAGCGAGCCAGTGTGTCACTAGCACGGACTCCCTGTTGAATAAGTGCGGTGATTTGGCGCAGTAGCTCATCGCCAGCAATATGACCTACGGTATCGTTAACGACTTTGAACTGATCTAAATCTAAATAACAAAGAGCGTGCTGGTGATTGCTATCTTGAACAGAGGCGATCGCCTCAACTAGCTGCTGCTCAAATCTTCGACGGTTGATTAACCCTGTCAGGGCATCGTGATTCGCTTCCCAAGAGAGTTGACGGGTGAGATAGCGCGATTCAGTAACATCATGAAAGACGATTACTGCCCCGATAATTTGACCTTGACGGTCTCGAATCGGTGCTGCCGAGTCAGCAATCGGATACTCGGCTCCATCATGGCAAATCAGAATAGTATTGTTAGCTAAACCCACAATTTGCTCCTCTAATAGAGCCTTCTTTATGGGATCCTCTACTGGCTCTCGCGTTACTTGATCGACAATTAGGAAGACTGTAGAAAAAGGAACTCCTTGAACCTCATGACTCTTCCAGCCTGTCAGTCGCTCAGCTATAGGATTCAAATATCTTACATTACCTTGGGCATCTGTAGTAATAACTCCATCACCAATTGATTGCAGTGTCACTTGAGCCAATTCCTTTTCGGCAAAGAGAGACTCTTCGAGACGTTGCCGTTCTTCGATTTCTTTCAACAGACGTAAATTCTGCTTTTGGAGTCTTTGTTGCAGCCTTCCGATAGTTAGGTGGGTTTCGACACGAGCTAATACTTCTTCGACTTGAAATGGCTTAGCAATATAATCTACCCCACCAACAGCCAGCCCTTGCACCTTATTAAAAGTTTCATTGAGCGCACTCAAAAAAATTATCGGAATGCCTGCGGTTTTCTCGTCAGATTTTAATTGTTTACAAACTTCATAGCCATCCTGATCGGGCAACTTAATATCTAGTAAGATTAACTCCGTCGATGGCGATTGGGCGGCTCTGAGCGCCATTGCACCTGTCGTGGCACTGCGAACTTTATAACCCTCTGCCCTCAAAGTATCCCTGAGAAGACGCAGGTTATCAGGCAGATCGTCAACAATTAAAATATTGCCTCGGTAGTTTGTAGCTCGATCGCTAACCCGATCGCTAGTTCTATCGATAATCATACTGATTTCCATAGTTTCTTGCTAGACGACTATAAACATATGCACAAATAGTATAATTGAATTATTAGGTTATAAAGCTCCCTTTACGCAGAAAGAAGTCCTGCGATCCCCGAGATATTGGGGTGGCAAGCGGGCGCAGCCCTGCAAAATCTGAATAGTTCGGTTAGGGGCAGTCCCCCGTGGTTGCCCTTCTTCGCTTCGCCTAACATCAGAAGAAGAGTATTTCAACCCAAGCAGCCGATTTATGAACAAGCGCATTTCTGAAATGGCAAGCTTACTCGTGATTGCGATCGGGTGTCTCGTGCTGCTGGGTTGGCAATTTGACATCTCCCTACTCAAAAGTGGTTTTCCCGGTATGAGTTCGAGCATGAAAGCAAACACGGCACTTTGCTTTTTGCTGGCTGGAGTATCTTTGAGATTGTTGCAGTACCAAAGAACCAGACTCGACGATCGCATCGCTCAAGGCATGGCAGGATTCATAATCATCATCGGTATGCTGACGCTGAGCGAGTATATTTTTGGTTGGAAGCTGGGTATTGATGAGTGGCTTTTCCGAGATTTCGTATCTTCAGCGACTCCTGAACCGGGAAGAATGGGAGTCCATACCGCCCTAAATTTTGTGCTGATGGGAGTAGGGTTGTTACTGTTAGGACAAAATTCCCAACGAGATACTTGGTTGGCTCAGATTTTTAGTAGTGTTGCAGCTTTAATTTCTCTACTAGCTTTATTTACACACTTATTCAATGTCGATATTCTTGAACGGTTGGTCACAATTACGACGACTCAACCCCTAAATACGATCGCCACTTTTTTCATCCTCTATGGAGGAATTTTATTGCTTCGCCCCAAGGAAGGATTAATGCAAGTAGTAACCAGCCCCCTGGTCGGCGGAGTAATGGTTCGGTTGTTGCTGCCTTGGGCGATCACCTTTCCAGTCACACTGAACTGGTTGACTCTTCAGGGACAAAATTTAGGCTGGTATAACGCTAATTTTGGCCATACATTGCGTTCAACTGTTATGGTTTTCTCCTTCTCAACTCTCATCTTGGGGACGGCTCGCTTTTTAAACCAGATAGATTACAAGCGCCAACAAGCCGAAGCAGAAATTAAAAAACTTAACGAAACCTTAGAAATTCTTGTGGCTGAACGAACAGATGCTTTACAAAAATCGCAGGCTCGTTTTGCGGGAATTCTAGAAATCGCTAATGATGCAATCATTTCAGTCGATCGCACTCAACGCATTACCCTGTTTAATCAAGGGGCAGAAAAGATTTTCGGCTATAAAATGCAGGATATTTTAGGGGAGCCACTGAATTTACTGCTGCCAGAACAGTTTAGAGATGCACATCCGCAGCATATCAAACAATTTGCACACTCTTCTACCAGAGCGCGAAAGATGGGAGAACGAGGCGAGATTTTGGGTCGTCGTCGAGATGGAACGCAGTTTTCGGCTGAAGCCTCTATTTCTAGGCTGGAAATGGGAGACGAAACGGTGTTTACCGTTATTCTGCGCGATATTAGCGATCGCAAGCAAGTAGAAGCATCACTGGCTCACATGGCAGCGATTGTGGAATACTCTGGTGAGGCAGTTATTAGCAAGTCATTAGACGGCATCATTTTAAGCTGGAACAATGCAGCAGAAAAAATCTTTGGCTACAAGGCTGAAGAAATCATAGGACAATCGATTGTCATTCTAATTCCATCCAATCTTACCTACGAAGAACAAAAAATCCTAGAAACGATTCGACAAGGAAAAACGATTGAAAACTATGAAACCGTGCGTGTCCGCAAAGATGGACAGCTTATCCACATATCTTGTACCATATCACCTCTGAAGGACACAAGAGGCCAAATTATTGGGTGTTCTGTAATTAAACGCGACATCACAGAGCGCAAACGAGCTGAAATAAATCGCAAACAAATTGAGATGGCTTTACGAAACAGTGAAGAGCAGTTTCGCCATGCGTTTGAAGATGCCTCGATCGGGATGGCGATCGTTTCACTTGATGGGAACTGGATTAAAGTCAATCCTGCCTTATGTCAGATTCTTGGCTACTCCTCAGAAGAGTTGTTAGCGTTAACTTTCCAAGACATCACCCATCCTGACGATTTAGACCTGGATCTTAGTTATGCACATCAACTATTATCAGGAACAATTTCAACTTACCAACTAGAAAAACGGTATTTCCATAAACAAGGACATATTATTTGGATTATCCTTAATGGATCGCTAGTACAAGATGAACAGGGAAATCCACTGCATTTTATTTCTCAAATTCAAGAAATTACCGCTCGAAAAGAAGCTCAAGAAACGCTAGAACTTCAAAGTATTATCATGAATAACATGGCAGGAGGAGTGTGTTTGGTCAAAGCCTCAGACCTCACGATCGTCTACACCAATCCTACCTTTGACGCTATGTTTGGCTACGCAGAGGGCGAACTTGCAGGTCAATCCGTTAGTGTCTTGAATTATGTCGATACAAAGCTTACACCAGATGTAACCGTTCTAGATATTGTCACTCAAATTGAACAGACCGGGGAAGCGAAATATGAAGTCCACAATAGAAAGAAAGATGGAACTCTCTTTTGGTGCAGAGTTCATACATCCATGTTTGAACATCCTGAATACGGAACTGTATATGTTGCCGTTCAGGAGGACGCAACAGAGCTAAAACTGGCTGAGCAAGCCTTGCACGCTACCACAAATCGCCTCAACTTTCTTCTAAACTACAGCCCCGTTGTCATTTTTAGCAGTAAACCTGCCGGCGATTATGGAGCAACGTTCATCAGCGAAAATATCAAAGATGTATTGGGCTACGAAAGCAGGGAGTTTTTAGAAGATTCTAAATTTTGGGTGAATCACTTACACCCAGATGATGTAGAACCAGTGGTTAATGGGTTAGCAAATCTATTCGTTAATGATTTTTACTTCCACGAATACCGTTTGAGTCGCTCCGATGGGGTTTATCGCTGGATGCTCGCTCAGCTTAGGCTAATTCGAGATGCTTCAGGTACACCAGTAGAAATCTTGGGATATTTAATTGACATTAGCGATCGCAAACAAGCTGAGTTGGAATTTCAGCAGGCAAATGAAGCAAACCAAGCCAAGACTATCTTCCTAGCCAATATGAGCCACGAACTCCGCACCCCCCTCAACTCTATTTTGGGATTCACGCAATTGATGAGCTATGAGAGCAATCTGACTCCTTCTGTTCAAGAACGTTTACAGATTGTGAATCGTAGCGGTAAACATTTATTGGACTTGATTAACGATATTTTAGATTTATCCAAAATAGAGAGCGGACGGATGACACTCAATCCTTCTGACTTTGATTTGACAAATTTGCTGACATCTATTGAAGAAATGCTGCAATTTAGAGTTCAATCTAAAGAATTACAGCTAGTTGTCGAGCAATATCCCGATCTACCCAGATTTGTGAATAATGATGAGAAAAAACTATATCAAGTCTTAACAAATTTACTCGGTAATGCGATTAAGTTTACCAAGCAAGGAAGCGTCACCCTACGAGTAAGAGCAACCCAAAGAGACGAAACATCCTGTCACCTATGTTTTGAAGTTGAGGATACAGGCGTGGGAATTGCGCCCGCAGAAATCGATAAATTATTTAAGGTATTCGTGCAAGCCCAAGCTGGAAATAATTTGAGTCAAGGCAGCGGGCTTGGTTTAGCGATCAGTCAAAAACTCGTCAAACTCATGGGCGGTCAAATTTGCGTTAAAAGCACTTTGAACCGAGGTAGCACTTTTTCATTTGAGATTGGTGTACAGTTACCTCAAGCAGCATCCTTACCCCCAGAATCAATTAATCAAAGAGTAATTGGTTTAGCTCCCGGACAACAAAGTTACCGCATTCTTGTTGTTGAAGATTTAGAAGAAAATCGCCGCTTGTTAGTTGAGAGCCTTACCTTGGTGGGTTTTGAGGTAAGAGAGGCAAAACAGGGAATGGAGGCACTCTCGCTGTGGGAGAGTTGGCTGCCGCACCTGATTATGATGGATTTACGAATGCCGATCGTGGATGGCTACACTGCTATTAAATATATTAGACAATGCCCTAAGAGCCAAAAAACTGTCATTATTGCTTTAACTGCCAGTGTTTTTGAAGAAGAGCGAGAGAAAGTTCTGATGGCTGGCTTTAACGACTTTATAAGCAAGCCATTTCAGCAGAGAGACATCTTTGACAAAATTGCTAAATATTTGGGAGTGCAATATATCTACGCAGTCGTAGAACAAACTCCACAAAAACAATTAGTTGAAACGGTGTCTGTAGAATATCTATCCATGATGCCCCCTCAGTGGTTAGAACAAATGTATCAAGCCGCTTACTATCTCGATACCGAAGTTATGAATGAATTAATTGTACAAATTCCAGAATCCAAAGCAAGTTTGTCCAAGGCACTAACCGATTATATCAATAATTTTAATTCTGATCGAATTATGGAGCTGATTCGACCTTTGCTGCCGAATCCACTGTAGTTATCGAGTTTAAGGACAAAGAAGCTATAGTGCTGTAACCAGTGGCTATATTTCCAATAGAAACCACCAACATGGGAAAGGATTTGGAAGTTTTTGGAGAGGTATATTGCAGATATCCATCAGCATGAGGAAATGGCATACACATTAGATGGAATGTGCTGTATCATATAGCAATCCTATTTTTGGCGTGAAGGGGATTTATTTTTTTTATTAACCGCAGAGGGCGCAGAGGCCACAGAGAAAGAGAAAAGAGAGACAGAAATGATTGATTTAACCGGAAAGGTAATTTTAGTAACTGGTGGCTCGAAAGGGATTGGTGCAGTGACGGTGCGGACTCTGGTTAATGCTGGGGCTGAGGTGATTTTGCATTACTGTCGCAGTCACAAAGAAGCTGAAGCGGTAGCAGCAAGTGTGGCGCGCGATCGCTGTTATTTATTACCTGCAGATTTGATGCTAGAAAATGCGGCTGCGAGTTTGTGGCGAGATGCGGTAAAATGGCGCGGTCATATTGATATTATAGTTAACAATGCTGGGATTATGCAGTCGGCGGGTATTGAGGACGAATTCGATATTTGGTCGTCGGCTTGGCAGCAAACTTTACAAGTTAATTTAGTTGCTGTTGCTGATTTGTGCCGGGAAGCAATTCTACATTTCAAAACTCGCAGTGGCGGTACAATTATTAATATAGCAAGTCGCGCTGCTTTTCGCGGAGATGACCCGAATTACCTCCACTATGCCGCCTCAAAAGGTGCGATTGTTGCTTTAACTCGCAGCATTGCTAGAGGATTTGCGGCTGAGAATATTTTGGCTTTTACTGTTGCACCGGGATTTGTCAGTACGGAAATGGCAGATAAGTTTATTCGGGAGTTTGGCGAAGCAGAGATTGTGCGCGATATCCCGATCGGCAAAATCGCTCCTCCTCAAGATGTCGCCAATACGATCGCCTTTTTAGCCTCTGGTTTAGCCCAGCACGCTACCGGGACAACGATCGATATTAACGGAGCCTCTTATGTGCATTGAGGCAATTACTGTAAAATACCTCTCAAGGCTCACGCTGACATCTTTTAAAACAAACTAATTTATCACTTTAGCAAGACGCTAAAAACATCATAAATCCTTTATGGTTAGATAAAAAGATAGTCTGAGGAAATTTGATTATGACAACCGATAATGGTAGCAACACAAAACGAGTTGCCATACTCATCGAAAATGGAGTTGAAGATTCCGAATTTTTAGTTCCTTACAACGCCTTAAAACAAGCAGGGTTTGAAGTAGTTGTCCTTGGTTCGCGGACAAACGAAAAGTATGCAGGGAAACAAGGAAAAGTTGCCCAGCAGGCTGACGGAACTACCACAGAAGCAGTACCCGCAGAATTCGATGCAGTGATAATTCCCGGCGGCATGGCTCCTGATACAATGCGGACTAATCCCAATACAGTACGCTTTGTGAAAGAAGCATTTGAACAAGGAAAAATCGTCGCTGCTGTTTGCCACGGCCCGCAAGTTTTGATTGAAGCCGATTTGTTAAAAGACAAAAAAGCCACAGGTTTCTTGGCAATTAAAACAGACATGATTAATGCCGGAGCTAACTACATCAACGAAGCTTTAGTAGTTGACGGCAACTTGATTACTTCCCGCCAACCGGGAGACTTAGCAATATTTACCACCGCAATTCTGGCTCGACTCGGTTACGGCGGCAAAGAAGTCGGCTTGCCAGAAGAAAGTGACACAAATGCAGAATGGTGGAAGTTAGCTAATGCTTGGGGTGGCTCGACACAGGGCGATATTGTGAAAGGTTTGAATACTGCCCTCGCAGGGGAACGCTATGCTTGCGAAGCCTTTCAGCATTATGCGGAAAAAACGCAAGATGGTGATTTGCGATCGCTCCTGACAGAAATGATTCAAAATAAACAGCACCACATCATCGCTCTCGAAAGTCGCCTCAACGATTTTGGTGAAAAACCCTCAATTCCTGCCCAAATTGCTGACAAATATGCTAAGCTCAAAGCCTCAATGCAAGGAACTGATGAAACGTTCTTACTGCGGAGCACTCTCGGTGATTTGCAAACCGGTGTTGTCGATATCAACAACCTGCGGGCGAAGTTCACAGATCCGGTATCAACTGCCATTTTTACAGAGATAGAAGCGGATTTGTCCAAGTGCGAGCAAGCCGTTGCTAAACTCTTCCGTGCCCGTGCAGTTTCCCAGGACATTAAGTCGCCTAAACCTTCGACTAGCCCTGCTGTAAAAATGTAATCAGCAAGGGGATAAATAAGTTTGTAGTTTTGTTGAGAGGTGAAAACCCGCACCCATATCGCAACTACAAACTTGATCTGCAATCCTACAATATATGCCTTTGCGGTAAAATAAAACCCAACACTAAAAAGCAGATATTCAACTAACTGCAAGGTGGAGGGTTTTATTAAATGGGTTTTATTTTTGTTTCAGCGGGAAACGGCGGGTTTGAAGGAAGCTTGCGGCAACCGGGGGCGGTACAAGTCCCCGGGTTCATCCGTGCAGAAATAAAAAATATAGTATCCGATAACCAGCCCCCGGATACATCCGTAAAGTCTCTTTCTTCAATTCTTCACTTCTTCAATTCTTCACTTCTTCAATTCTTTAATTCTTTAATTCTTTAATTCTTTAATCTAAAATCGATAATTATTCAATTATTCAATTCTTTAATCTAAAATCTAAAATCTAAAATCGATTGACTTGTTCCCTCTTCCTTTAGATAGGAGACACCTGGGCTATAAATGCGCTACTGTGTTGCCAATATTTTGATGAGGAAAAAAAGGCTGTGGTTCCCTTACGCGATGAAAATCCCATTACTATCACTCCCTACGTCACCTACGGGCTGATTGCGGCAAACATATTAGTATTTTTGTACGAACTCAGTTTGGGCGATCGACAATTAACGGATTTTTTCTACTCTTGGGCAGTAGTTCCTTGCCAGTTAAGCAATATGTGTCGGGTGGCTCTGCCAGTTTCGCCATTTCCCGAATGGACGACGCTAATTAGCTCCCAATTCCTGCACGCAGGCTTTCTCCACATTGCCGGCAATATGTTATTTTTGTGGATTTTTGGCAACAACGTAGAAGATCGTTTAGGACACGTCAAATTTATAATATTTTACCTTACTTGTGGCGTTTTAGCATCACTAACTCAGTGGTTTTTTTCCTCAGCATCTGCCATTCCGTCCCTAGGTGCTAGCGGCGCGATCGCAGGCGTCATGGGAGCTTACATTCTCAGATATCCCCAAGCCAAAGTTTTAACATTGCTGCCCTTGGGAATCTTCATTACCACCGTCAGAGTCCCCGCTTTCTTCTTTCTAGGATTTTGGTTTGCACAGCAAGCATTGAGCGGCCTGGCTTCCTTGAATGCCCCGGCAAGTGTCGGCATGGAATCCGGGGGAGTTGCCTACTGGGCCCACGCCGGCGGCTTTGTTTTCGGCGCTATTCTCGGCCCTTTGTTGGGACTTTTTTCTGAGGAAAATCAGATTTAGTCAGTTGACAGTTGACAGTTGACAGTTGACAGTTGACAGTTGACTGACAACAGACAACCATCTATTGACAACGGTCAACTATCCACTGATACCAAATCCGACTTACATATCCCCTTCATCTCTTAGTCTGCGGAGGCAGACTTCGTTTGACAAGAAGAGGTTTCAACCGCCGAATCACAAAGGGTTCAAATAACCCGGATTTCGTATAAACAGTGAACTGTCAACTATCAACTATCAACTGTCAACTGTCAACTCTAGATAAACGTCAAGTCAAATTCCGAAAGAGCAGTAACGCCAGTTACACCATTTAACTTCGCCAAAATGCGAGAATCGCTGCCGGTGACGTTATTGCCATTGCCGTCATAAATGATGTAAGTATTGCCGCCGGAATCGTAGGCAAACAAGAAAGCACTTCCTCCCAGAATATTTGCAGAAACAGTTGTCTGCACATTTAGTAGAACTTGGGTGTTACCGCCCAGATTCGCAAATCCGGGGGCAAAATTAAACTGATCGGCGATCGGCACACCGAGACCGTTAAAATCAGTAATCACATCGTATCCGCCCGCTGCGATCGCAGCATCGATCGCCGCCGAAGAAGCCGCATCAAAAGCCGGCCCACCTTGTGCAGGGCTGGTATAGCGGAATTGATTGCTGCCGCCGCCTCCCGTCATGGTATCTGCACCGAGGCCACCTACGAGCACGTCGTTATCCAAACCGCCGTTAATCGTATCGTTGCCGCCTTGACCATCAATAGTATCGCTGCCCGCCAAACCGTTCAAATTGTCCGGCAAAGAACCCCCAACCAAATTGTTAGGCCCGCTATCAGCCGGCAAGATTTGAACGGTGACAGCACCTACGCCCGGAACTGTCCCGAATCCGTCGCTGACGCTGTAGGTGAAAGCAGTTGTACCCGCTACGTTGCCGGGGATGAATTGCACTTGAGAGACAAGATTTACAGCTATTCCGAGTTGCGGTGTGCTGACATTGATAATGTTGAGCGTCCCTTTTTGCAGGCTGAAATCGTTCGCCAGCACGTCGATGAAAGTCGGCAGCAAATTATTCGTACTCGTAAATACGATGCCGTCACCGACAGCAATCGGCGGCAGGAGAGTTGGAACAGTTACGGAGGTATCAAAAGAATTGATGTTAATTGCCACTGACGCTGCTGCCGTGCCGCCTTGGTCGTCAGCTACGCTGTAGCTGAAAGAACCGGCTTGCCCGATCACGTTTGTTCCAGGTTGAAATGTCAGCCCAAGTAAATCCTGAACGGTTAACTTTTGGTTGACGGTGAGGGGGCTCGTACCGGTAATTACCTGACCAAAAGTAGGATTGGGAAGTCCGACTACCGCGATCGCCAGCGCTTGGCCCTCCGGGTCGCTGGGCGCCGAAATGCTCAGAGACAAAGGCAAATTCTGCAAACCAGTCACCGTCTTGCCAGCTTCCACGATCGGCGGCTGGTTAGGAGTCGGAGATGTAAAACTCGGCGGAGTCGGCCCGCCGCCTAAAGGCGGAGGAGTTGGGGGCGCAGCAGTTGGAGTGGGGACGATCGAAGGACTCGGACTCGGGGTTGTCCCGCCGGCAGTCGGAGTCGGACTCGGACTCGGAACCTGTGTCGGCAATGTCCCCGGTGATGGAGTTGGACTCGCAGTTGTCCCCGGTGATGGAGTTGGACTCGCAGTTGTCCCCGGTGATGGTGATGGAGTTGGAGTCGTTGCCGGAGTTGGAGTCGTTGCCGGAGTTGGAGTCGTTGCCGGAGTTGGAGTCGTTGCCGGAGTTGGAGTCGTTGCCGGAGT
>NZ_JAUBRI010000001.1:0-108558 GCF_036701795.1 Microcoleus sp. N9_A1 | reverse complement strand
GGAGTCGGAGAAGGACTTGTTCCAGTTGCTGGAGTCGGAGAAGGACTTGTTCCAGTTGCTGGAGTCGGAGAAGGACTTGTTCCAGTTGCTGGAGTCGGAGAAGGACTTGTTCCCTCAATGGTGAAGGGATTGTCGTCTACGCGGGGTATTTGAGCTGTAGTGAACCGAGATTCATCTAGCGAGTTCGATCGAACATCAATTAACACCGCCAAAAATTCCCCAGTTTGCCTGTCCCTAATAATCGTGTTGCTAGAATTCGAGCCTTGGCCCTGGAAAATTTCTAACTCTGTAAAGTTTAAACCTCCAGCCAGACCGATCGAATCTCCCGCATTAAAATCTCTAATTACATCAGCATCGCCGATTTCGCGGCCGCCAGTAGTCAGAAACCCGTTGCCACCAGGCGACGTGCCCACCCTACCGAGAACAAAGATATCCGATCCGTCGCCTCCTGTCAGAGTATCAGACCCGCGATCGCCCGAAAGAATATCATCCCCAGCATCTCCAGACAAAGAATCATTGCCGTCGCCCCCGAAGAGCAGGTCATCACCCTCGCCGCCGTCACCAGTATCGTTACCAACACCGCCGGTGATGACATCCCCGCCCTCGGCGCCCAACAAAATATCATTGCCAGCGCCGCCGATCAGGCAGTCGTTACCCGTGTCGCCAAAAACAGTGTCACTGCCCTTGTCGCCAAAAATCAGGTCGTCCTCGCCACCACCGCGCAGACAGTCATTGCCTTTACCGCCGTACAGCGAGTCGTTGCCTTCAGCACCCAAGACAAGATCGTTGCCCTGGTCGCCAAAAGCTACGTCACCGCCCTCGTCGCCAGAAACCAAGTCATCGCCTTTGCCGCCCCGCGCCGTGTCATTGCCACGCCCGCCCTCAACGATATCTTTACCAGCGCCACCGTTGAGAGAATCGTTACCGTCTTCGCCCCTGAGTAGATCGTCTCCGTCCCGACTCAGAAGCGTGTCGTCGCCGCCACCCCCGGAAATCGTGTCATTGAACAAGCTGCCGATTAAATAGTTACTGCCGTCATTGGCGACAACTAAGCCATCGACAAAAAGTGGTTCTGGGGGAGGCGTAGGAACTGTCACAGGTGGCCGCGGCACCGGGGTGATCGAAATGTCCGGGCCCGTCCCCGTCATTGTTGTCGAAGTCCCCGTCATCGTTGTCGAAGTCCCCGTCATCGTTGTCGAAGTCCCCGTCATCGTTGTCGAAGTCCCCGTCATTGTTGTCGAAGTCCCCGTCATTGTTGTCGAAGTCCCCGTCATCATCGGCTCCGTTCCCGACGACGGCGTAGGCTGCGGCACCGTGCCGCTATCCAAACTATCCTCGTTCTCATCGGGTAGCCGCCCTTCGAGAAAAATTAGTGGTACTGCACTTGCCATTGTTCCGACTCCTTGCGACGCTACTCAAAAACTACTAAATAAACTTAAAGTCAGATGCAGTAATGACGGTGCTGAGGGCTCCCGGCACTGTAGGAATAGAATTCAACACTGCCAAATCGAAAGCTGGGAGACTGTCATCTGCCATATTCGGGTCAAACCCTAGAACATACTTGTTAAAAGTATTGTTCAGGTACACGAAGAAAGCTCCCGTTTGGCTCGAACCGTTTTGATTTTTCAACACTGCATTTACTGCTTGAGCGTTGTCGAACTTATTTTCAAACAAAATGACTGATTGCTTGCTAATGTTGTCGCCGCTAGACCCGATATTCCTGACGATAAAACTGGTGAAATCGAGAGTAGTTCCTGAGTTGGTTAAACCTGCGAAATTGGACGACCTGAACAAAAATCTGTCGGTCTCGCTGCCGTTAGCGTTAAAGTCAGCAATCACGTCCACGCCTTCGCTGGGAGTTTCGTAGTAGAAGAAATCATTGCCAGCATCGCCCGTGAGCAAGTCAGAACCGGCACCGCCACCCAAAATGTCATTGCCTGCACCGCCGGAAAGCGAGTCGTTGTCATCACCGCCCAATACCAAGTCATTGCCGAAGGCACCGCTGAGACAGTCGCTGCCGGCACCGCCGTCGAGAGTGTCATCGCCCGCTTGGCCGTCGAGCGAGTCGCTGCCGGCCTCGCCCAACACGTAGTCATTGCCGGAACCTCCGAGTCCGGTGTCGTTGCCTTCTCCACCCAAAATCGTGTCATCGCTGTCGGCGCCCAAGATGGAATCGTTATTTATACCGCCGTCGAGCAAGTTTCTGCCCAGTCCACCGTCGAGGATGTCGTCGCCTGCACCGCCGTCGAGGGAGTCGTCGCCAATTCCGCCCAATAAGGTGTCGGTGCCTATTCCTCCAAGTATCGAGTCGTCGCCGGATTCTCCCAATATCGAGTCATTGCCTGTTCCGCCGTCAATGGTGTCGTTGTTGTCACCGCCCAAGAGGTTGTCATTGTCATTGCCGCCGAACATCAGGTCGTTGCCCAGTCCGCCGATCAGCGAGTCTATGCCATCTCCGCCGTCAACGGTGTCGTTGCCCAGTCCGCCGTCAACGGTGTCGTTGCCGATCGCACCCACCAGCGAGTCGTTGCCTGCTTCACCGAATACGAGGTCGTTGCCGCCATTACCATCGATCAGGTCGTCGCCGTCGCCCCCAGCGAGGGTATCGTCGCCTGCCCCGCCGAGGATGAAGTCGCTGAGGTTGCTGCCTGTAAAGCTGCTGGCTGGGAGTGCGCTGCGATCGACAATATTATCTACCACCGTGATGCTGAAGGATGCCGGTCCGAGAGTTGCAGATCCGTCGGAGGCTGTAAACGTGAAAGTGTCGCTGCCACCTGTCGCCAGCAAGTTGTATTTGACGATGTTGTTGTTGATATCGTCTTGCGTGAATTTGCCACCGACGTTGAGAAAGGTGGTGCCCCTTTGGACAAAACCTCTGGTAGCATCGGGGGCTTTAGTAATCGTGTAAACGATTTCCAAAGGGGTGTTGTCGGGATCTGTGACTAACAACTCGGCGGCAGTAATCGTCTGGGTAGGATTACTTTTGGCAACCACCACACCGTCGTTAATTACTAGCTGCGGCGGGCTACTGACGTTGATGGTTACTACCGCCTTACTTGTACCGCCGCTGCCGTCTGCGATCGAGTAGCTGAAGCTGTCAGTACCCGAGAAGCCCGGATTCGGGGTGTATTTGAATACGCCGCCGCCCACGGGAACCAGGCTCCCTTTGCTTGCAGGAGCAAAAGTCGTGACAGTCAGAGCGCTTTGTTCCGGGTCAGTGTCGTTCAACAGAACGTTAAAACTGAGTTCTTGACCCGCAACCGTGGTGAAGTTGTCGTTAACTGCTCTTGGAGGTTGGTTAAAGATGGGCGTCGGACTTCCTGTCGGCGTCGGACTTCCTGTCGGCGTCGGACTTCCTGTCGGCGTCGGGAAATTCGGTGTCGGGAACGTCGGCACCGGCTCGTCTGGCGTCGGTGTCGGGGTCGGTGTCGGCGTCGGACTGTCTGTCGGCGTTGGTGTCGGGCTGGCTGTCGGCGTTGGTGTCGGACTTGCTGTTGGCGTCGGCGTCGGACTTGCTGTCGGCGTCGGTAGGGGAAGCGGAGTTGCGCTGCCGGGAACTGTGGGGGCAATTACAAATGAGCTTCGCCCTAGGGTTCTGCTGTCCACTCCGGGCAATACTGCTAAAAAGTCGCCGCTGACGCCGTTGCGAATAATCGTGCTGCCGGCTTTGTTGTCGGTGCTTTGGAAGATTACCAAATCTTCAAACTTGAGGTCGCCACTCAAGCCGATCGCATCTTCGCCTTGGCGAAAGTCTGTGAAAATGTCGGCATCGGCGATGTCGGGGCCGCCTGTGGTGAGAAATGCCGGGTTAGTGCCGTCGCTGCTGCTGCCACTGGGGGAACTGAAGGCACCGATGACGAAGACATCTCTGCCTTCGCCTCCTGCCACTACGTCTTTGCCTGCTTCGCCCCAAATAACGTCGTTGCCAGCACCGGCGTCCACAATGTCGTCGCCGTCGCCGCCGAATACGATGTCGTCGCCGTCGCCGGAAAAAAATGTATCCCCGCCGGCGTTGCCGTAGAGCCAGTCGCCTCCTTCGTTGCCAAATACCAAGTCTTCGCCATCGCCGCCGAAGAGCGAGTCGTTACCTTCGTCGCCCCACAGGATGTCGTCGCCTCGATCGCCCAAAAAGCTATCGTCGCCAGAGCCTCCACGCAAGCTGTCGCTGCCTTTGCCGCCGTAAGCCGTGTCTCTGCCTTCGCCTCCGATTACCGTGTCGTTGCCGTCATTGCCATACAACAGGTCGGGGTTATTTCCCCCGTCGAGGGAGTCGTTGTCTTTACCTCCGTACAGGGTATCGAGTCCTGAACCGCCATCGAGAACGTCGTTGCCGGGCGCGCCGAACAACACATCATCATCGTCGTTGCCAAATACTAAATCGTCGCCGTCGGCGGATTGCAGGTTGTCGTTGCCTTGCAGCCCGGAAATCACGTCGGGGCCGGGACTGCCAACTAAGGAGTCGTTGGTTTCGGTGCCGCGGACTACGCCGCCGATGATTGCGGGCGACGTACCTTGGCCTCCGCCCAATGTGTCGTCTATGCCGCCAAAGGTGTCGTCCCCGGAGGGAGTTGGAGTTCCCGTCGGTGTTGGAGTTGGAGGCGGAGTTGGCGTTGGAGTGGGTGTTGGAGTTGGTGGTTCTGGTGTTGGTGTCGGTTCTGGTGTTGGTTCTGGTGTTGGTGTTGGTATATTTACTACTGGCACTGCACTTGGCATTATTTTGGCTCCTTTAAACGACGATCCCGATTAACTTTAAGAACTGATTAGTATCAGTTTGTTGCCACAAATCTGGCTTAAAATTGATTAATAATCCCATCATTTCTAGCATACTAAATCAAAACTGCAACGGCTATGGATATTTTTTAAGCCGGGCATCTTTTGATCTCAAAATATTAATGATTGCACGTTTTGCTGCCTATGTTGGGTATACTTTAATATCGCGCCATTTCGAGAGAACCTAGAAGTCGGGCTTGGAGTCAGCCCGGTGTATTTATCCAGAATCAGAAAAAATAAAAATCTTCGCCGTCATAATTTTTTCTTTCCGAATGTCGAATGCTGAATACAGATGTGCCTCTTGCCTCCAGAAGCGAATGCATTATGCTGACTGCTGACAAGAAACAGAGCTGTTAATTAGGGGCAGAAGCGGGCCGGTTTGTTCTTGTCCACTGACGGATAGTTCGCTGTGGCAAAGGTAAAGCAGGGAACAGCGACTTAACAAATCTAGCAGAATTCGCCGCAGTCGCTGTTGGTCGGCCGCTGTTTCCTCTTCGGTTTCCCAGGGACGCCCCTGTTGCGATCGCAAAAATAAGGGAGCACCAAACAATGTCGCCGCACCGCCACTCAGCCACAGGGGCGAGCCGGCGTCCAGCCAAAAGTGCCATTTGTGGGCGCGGCGACTGCTGCGGTACTGGAAGATGTTGGCGAGGGTGACGGCTCTGGCTGCTGGGCCTTCTGGACTGACTGGAAAGGGGTTGGCGGTGACGGTTCCTTGGCGCAACAACTGGATGAACCGGGCGATGGTTTCTGAGTCGCCGCCGTTTGTTGGTTCTACGCGCTGCATTCGCCCGTTGATTTCCCAGTAGTGGGTGGCGGTTTCCATTAACTCGCGCAGGGCTGCTAGCCGATCGTAGGGGAGGTATCTGTCGTTCATGAGAAATTTCTGGATGGCTCGATCGAGCAGCGCAATTGGACTCGGCAACAGCCGCTCCTGCTGTTGCGACCGCTGTTGTTCGATCCACTCGACAATGTGCTCGTAGGCCCTGGCTGCTCGGTGTCCCAGTCTGTCCCACCGGGGAAAGGCTGTAATTGGCAGCAATTGAGGTTGATCGAGATCTGGACAAAAACAGTGATCGGCGATTAAACCTGCTCTCACTTGGTCGATCGATTTTTGATTTTGAATTTGAGATTTTAGATTGAACGTCGAGTTGGAATCTTCTGTTTCCAATGAACGGTGTTTCTGGCTGCCCAACACTACCAGCATTTCGGCGGCGCCGTCTCGATCGACTAAACGGCCGAGTCCCGGATAAACTAAGGCTAACAAAGTGAGTAAAGCTCGAATCTCTGGGGTAGTCGAGAGGGGACGCTGATCGTTGAGGGATACGGCGGCAATATTATGTCGCGCCAGAATTTCCGTTAAACTGTAACGGGCGATCGCATCCATCCCAGGAGCAATTACGGCGATTTCCTGCGGTTCCACGGCTTGTGACTTCACCGTATCCACGATGATTTCGGCTGTTTCTCGCAGCAGTTGAGCCCGGGAAGTGGTTTGGAGCGATCGAACTGATCCGGGCAAACTCAAGCCTAAAGGATAAAAGCCCTCAGTATTAACTGCTAAACTTACCGCTAAATCTCCAATCTCTGGGGCTAAACCGGCTTTTTCGTCCAAATTTACCACGCTTTGACAGCGGTCTTCGAGTCGGGCTAGGTATTCAGTGTCAGCCCCCAAGCCCAAACGCACTCCTCCATCCCGATTGTAGGAGAACGCCCCCGCTGCACCTTGGTCGAGCATTCGATCGAACAAATGGCGACTTATCGCCGGATAATCGTCAACATCGTCTGCGATCACAGCTTGGTATCTAGAGGCCAAATGCTGCTGGTAACTGACATCCGGCAACAAATAGCGCCAGTAGAGTTCGCAAACAATCCCGTAAGTCAGGAGCCCCCGCGTCAAGCACCATTCCCGCCACCTTTCCAACAACTCTCCCATGCTAGTCCACAGGTTGATCGAGCTGCCTGAGAGAGCAAATCCCTGTTCCAGAATGCTGGGAATCTCTTTTCTCGGCGTACCGCTGACAGCAGCCAGTTGTAATAAGTCTAGAGTTCGACGCACCATTCGAGTTGGACTTACCCCTGTTTGTTGCAAAATGCCTTCGTCTAGTTCGCGACGCCAGAGTCTCGTGGCAAGTTCCAGTTCTGTTTCAGGTTGCAGCCGCAGGGGAAATTGAGCCCTCAAATCCAGCGACTGAACTAGCAGGGGCCAAAATAACAATACCTCCTGCTCAAAAAAACCGAAGGGCGTTGTGGAGTGAAAGGTATATTTTCCTTCGGTAGCGACGGCGATGCGATCGGCTAATTCCAGCCGATTGTCTCCATTAGCTGCTAAGACTAAAATTGCTGGGGCAGTTTGTCCCGCCCGCCGCCGCCCGGAACTCGATCGCCTTGAAACTGTTGTGGACAGGGGCTTGACTGTTTTGCTCCAAATGCAGAACTGCTCGACTAAACGAGTGGTTTTGCCACTGCGGGCAGATCCGACAATCCAAATTGAATCTTCGGTGGCAGTTCTCAATTTATGTAAATTTGTTACCATACCGTGAATACTTTAATCACTAATGTCTACAGCCAACTAACCAGCTTTAGCTATGAATACTTCTCCCTGGAACAGGATTGTAAAATATCTCTACAGCCTTCACCAATGGTATCGAGAAACCCCTGAGAGGGCTCTAGAACAGGCCTACGATGCTGCGTTAGCAATTAAGGCGATGGAAGACGAGCATTTTGGCGGTCAAGGAATCTCTGAGCGATCGGGAGATTACGGACAAAGCACACTGTCTTACTTTAAATCAGAACTGGAAAAATACCTCAAGGTCATCCAAACCCGAATGGTTGAGTTTAATGCTAGCCGTTCTTTTTTGGAACTGCCGGAGCGAGTGGGGGCTAAACCAAAAACTGGGCACAGCGCTGAGCCTCACCAGCACGGATTACATCTCAACAATAAAGATAGAGCCTCCCTTATATTTGAGAAGCTAGAGTTTATTGATGGAGTCATCGACAAGTATATTAATAATAGTAGATCAACGGCAATTGTTCCGGTTGTCAGTTCAGTAAATGTGCAGGCACAATCTACAAAAAATAGCAGCTCTCCACCTGACCAAAATAAAGGTTCCGCTAATTCTGTTAAAATTCACGATGGTGAGGTTGACACTAACTATGAAGAAGTGAATTTATTGCCGCGATCACTTTTGGGAACTTTGAATCGAATCACTAAAGATTTAGACCCTGGAGCTGAAAAAGAAGTAGTCAAGAATTTTCGCAATTCCAAAGTAAAAACGATTATTTCTCTGAGATTTATTTTGCTTTTGATTTTAGTTCCGCTGTTGACGAATCAAATTTCCAAAAACTTTCTAATCGGACCGGTAGTTGACCATTTTAGAGGTCAAGAAAATGCCCCAGTTTTCATAAATATTGACCTGGAAGAAGAAGCGTTCGAAGAACTGGATAGATTTGAGCAGCACCTCAAATTTGAAATGTTAATTGGCACGGCTCCGTCGCTTTCTTCAGAGGAAAGAGAAAATAAGATTGCCGAGAAAGCAGTTGAGCTAGCGGAAGAATACCGCTCTGAAAGTGGTGGAGCTATTAAAAATATTTTTGCCGATTTGATTTCCTGCATGGCCTTTGCCGCGATTATCGTCACTAATAAGAAAGAGATTGAGATTTTAAAGTCTTTCATGGACGATGTGGTTTACGGTCTCAGCGACAGTGCTAAGGCTTTCGTAATTATTTTGTTTACCGATGTGTTTGTCGGATTTCACTCGCCTCACGGTTGGGAAATAATTCTCGAAGGTTTATCGAGGCATTTGGGAATACCAGAAAATAGGCAGTTTATATTTTTGTTCATTGCGACTTTTCCAGTTATCTTGGATACGGTATTTAAGTATTGGATATTCCGTTATTTAAACCGGAGTTCGCCTTCGGCTGTTGCTACGTACAAGAATATGAACGAATAATCAGAGGCGAAGGAAGAAGGAAGAAGGAAGAACAAAAAATGTAATAATAGCAATGGTTTCAGGTATTGATAACGTCATCAGTAGGGCGCCCACTGCACACAGAGTGGCTTACTCATAGCGCATAAAACCATTTATTGTTTGCGTCAGGAGTGGTTTAATTAAGTTGATCTACTTAAGCTGTTTGGCCTCTAAATTTTATTTTTGGGCGGGTTCTCGCGCGCACCCCACAATAATTTTATCAAACTTGACATTCATCAAGGCTCCGCTCAGGAAGCGTAAAATTTAGATGCGCCTAGGTCGATCGAAAAAAAATGCGATCGCCCGCAGAATCTCTCGAAAGAAATCAAAAGCGCGATCGCATTCCCGGAACTCATTACCAATTATCAATGATCTAATTCCAACGCTTCTTGCGCTGTCGCTGGCTTGCCACCGCCTCCACCAGCCCCAGGCCGAGAAAATTACTCAGCAGCGACGCATTCCCGTAACTTAGGAAAGGCAGCGGAATGCCCGTAACCGGAGCCAAGCCAATGTTCATGCCAATATTTACAAACACCTGAAAAATCAACATTGAGAGTACGCCGATCGCCAGCAAAGAACCAAAATTATCGTTAGCAGTTTGAGCGATCGTCACCAACCGGAAACAAATTATCCAGAACACCAACAACACGCTAATACAGCCAATAAAACCCAATTCTTCGCCAATAGCTGAAAAGATAAAGTCCGTATGCTGTTCGGGAATAAAGTTAAGCTGAGTTTGCGTTCCCTGAAACAAACCCCGGCCCTTCAGTTCCCCGGCCCCAATAGCAATCCGAGATTGAATCAAGTGATATCCGCTGCCTAAAGGATCTTTCTCGGGGTTTAAAAACCCTGTCAGACGCATTTTTTGATAATCTTTGAGCACATTCCAAAAAATATGTCCGAGGTGTCCAGAAACAACGTTCACCAACACAGCACCGAAAGTCCCCAACCAGGGCCAAGGCAGGGTTCGCCAAGCGATAATACCCGCAACAACTACCCAGGCTATCCAAATCGGTGTAGACAGGTTATTGAAGAGAACTGAGATGAGAGGAGAGAATAGCAATATTAGCCAGCCGGGATTGACATTACCCCAGTAAAACATCCCCATTGTGATCGCGCCGAACACCAAGGAAGTACCTAAATTTGGTTCAGCAAATATCAATCCCCAGGGTACAGCCATAATCGCCAGCATCTTCAACATATTACCCACCGTGGGAACAGTCTTGTCGTGCAGGAGAGCTGCTAAAGTGACAATCATGCCTACTTTGGCAAATTCTGACGGTTGCAGGTAGAATCCGCCGATGTTGATCCACCGCTGGGCACCTAGCCCTGTAGTACCGATAAAACGCACTGCGATCAGCGACAAATTGATTAATATGTAAATCGGCCATTTCCACTCAAGCAGTATTTGGTAGCGGCAGCGGGAAATGATGATGGCGAGGAACAAACCGATTGCCCCAGTTACCCAGTGTCGCCACCAGTCGATCAGCCCCTGGTTGATTTCGACGCTGCGGATCATGATTCCCCCGAAGATGGTGAGGGCGATGCAAGCGGCGAACAGCCAAGGGTCTGCTTCTTCCCAGGGTTTGAAGATTGATTTCCAGCGGTTTCTGACTTGTATTCTCTGCAACATGAGGATTTTAGATTTTAGATTTTAGATTTTAGATTATCGAGCTGATTTTCGGAAGTTGTGGATATAGTTCGGATTCAGAGCCTGCACCTTACTTGAGAAGCGTCGGTGTGAGTACCTCACATTATTCGGGGAGTTGCAGGGATGTTCCGGGAACTGAAGAAGGAACGCGAAACCGGGTATCTGGGTATTCTATTTTTTTCTGTGCGCTTACTTAATTTATTTCGCGCACGTGGTCAGAAACCCGGTTTTTGTCGAGAAGACGCGTTACAACTCGCAGAAACCGCTAAAAACCCGGTTTCTTGGGTTTTGATTCGTAAGCCCTAGAATCGTCAGGCCGGTTCGTAAAGGTACTCAAAACCGTTACCGTCGGGGTCTCTGCCGTAAAAAGATGCAGTACCGTCGCGGTGTTCGTGAATGTGGGTGACGGAAACACCATCGGCTTTGAGTTGTTCGTGGGCGGATTCCATTTCGGTACGATCGTCAAATACAAACCCAAAATGCGGCCCTGCTTGGTCGTAAGTTGGACTCATCAGCGCCAGTCCGTCCTCTCCTGCTTTCAAATAAGCCCAGTCTGCATCTTTCCAGACTAACTCCATACCCAAGTCGCGGTAGAATTCAGCAGATTTCTCGATGTCTTGCACGCAGACGGCTACGTGTCCCAATCGTTTTAGTTTCATGTCTACAAAATTTATGGTTGTTCTTTCGTTTATTGTATCTATTTTCTGATTTGTTGCTCGATTAATTAGGTATTTTTTCTGTCTTTTTTGTGGCGGACAACTGTACTTTTTCTACTTGTTTGCTGGCGTCCATTTCGCTGAATAGTTGAATGGCGCGGTCAAAATTTTCTTGGGTTTTCTCGATGTTACCAAGTTTTTGTTCTGTCAGTGCTAGTTGATAGCAAGCTTCGGCTCGGTCTAATTTAGCGCTGGCTCGATCGAGTATTTCTATTGCTTCTGCATGGTGCTGCAGGGCTTGGTCAAATTCTCCCTGTTCTCGGTACAGCGCTGCTATACCGCTGAGAGCTTTGGCTTTGATGGTGCTGTACTGGTTTTGGTCGGCTTGGGCGATCGCTTGGCGGTACAAACTCAAAGCTTTCTCTGTCTCTCCCAGGTTTTGATAGGTGGCGGCGAGAAAAACTAACTTGTATCCCGTACCCACCAAATGACTGTTTTCCCGATCGGCATAAAGTTTTTCGGCGAGTTCCTCCGCCTCTTTTTTTGCTCCGACACAGGAGTTGAGGAAAGCTAAGCCAACATCGATCGAATAGCTGTTAATCCCGATTTCATCCCGCGAATTTTTCAGCTTGACAAATATCTCCATAGCTGATTCTAATTCCCGCATTTCTATTTGGCAAAAACCTATATTAATTGCAGCGTTAACTTTCCAGAATTCCAGATTAGCTTGTTTGCCGTTTTCCGGCTCGCTGCTTTTCGCTATAATTTGCAAAGATTTAGTTGCTTTTATTTCCGATATTTGGTGGCATTCTATGGCTTGATTGAGTTCCCCTAATATCCGGTAACAAACGCCTAAAATACTGTAAAGACCGCTCAAATAATAATCAGAAGTCACATTGTTGACGATGCGAGTAGTTGCTGAAATTATTGGCTGCAAGAAACCTAATGTGTAGAGTGCTCGACCGAGCTTGTAATCTTTGGCAAACTGGATATTAATTTTTTTGAGGATGACGCTAGCGGCCTGCTCGAAACAGCTAATTGCCACATAATGATAGTAAGCTTCAAAAGCTTTCAGCGCATCTTCTACAGTCTCAATATTTTCAACACTCTCGCTCCAGAACTCGGCTGCTTTGCGGTTTGCAGTTTCCCAGTCTCCGGGCGAGAGCCGATCGACCGCTTCTTCCCGAATGGCTGGATGCAGCCAGTATTCGCCCTTCTGAGACTCAACTAGCGATCGGTGCAACAGCGATTTAATGATTTGTCGGCGTCCGGCTTCGGGCACGTCCCACAGCAAACACAAAAGTCCGTCAGTCGGGACTGTCGGCACGTCTTGATAGCGGTAACAGCCCAAGCGGCAGAGGAGTTGATAGGCTTCGGCATCGAGTTCTTGCAGGCGGTTAAACTGACTGGTAACTAAATTTTTTAAGTCAGTTTCAAGGAGCGGATCTTCGCTGTTTTCCAGCCAGTAGGCCGCCATATCTCCGTCAAAATCTTCTCGAATCGTGCCGCAAATAATGCCCATTGCTTTAGCATTGCCGCCGTAAACTTTGTGCATTTCCTTGAGGGCGACATCATCTATATTGATGTTGCGAGCGCTAAAAAACTGCCGCCAAACTTCAACTTCCAATCCTGGAAGCAGGTAGTGTTCGACGGTGACATCAGAATCGCACAGCCGATCGCGACTGGTAATCAGCGTTACCGACTGCACCTCCGCGTCAGCCAAAACTCGCAACAGTTCGACGTAAAGCCGGTGCGGTTCAATAAACTTACCTTGTCCGTCGAGTGCGGCTTCCAAATTGTCAATCAATACGCCGACTTTGTGAGTCTGAAGCTGCCGCTTCAGCCGCCCCAGGGTGACGCCAAAGTCGGGCCCTGGTTCTTCCTGAAAGTCTTGCTTGAGCCATTCTTCGATCGCGCTTTCCAAAGCCGTGATGTTTTCTGTCTCTTTTGCCATCAACAGTTCAATTACCCGATCGAACCCTTGAGATTTGAGATACTGTCTGCCCAAAGTCGTTTTGCCCATACCGCCGGCACTCTGGATGACAATGACTTTTGCACCTTGATTGACAAGAGTATTGAGATCGGCGATTGCCACTTCCCTGCCCAAAAAGTTGGGGTTTTCGATGTCCAACTCCGAATCAGGGCCCAGAGATCCTGTCGCCGCAACAATCTGTCCCGACTGCGGTTCTAATTTCGAGTAGCTGCGCCAAAATCGCTCTACTACGGCCTGAAGGTTGTCTCTTTTGACTTTTTCTCCTTCTCCAAACAAGGCTGAAAGTCGCTTCCACAAATTAGAGGCAGCATCCTTAACAGTCCCTACTCCATACCCTTCACTATCTGCAACCTGTTGGTACGTCCTGCCTTGCACTCCCATCCATGCTTCGCGAAAGATCGCGCTGTCAAGGTTGTCGAGAGTTTTCAGGTTTCGAGCCACAAGTAACGAATTAGTAAAATCCAGTGCACGATCTGCTTCCATTTAGTCACCAGGTTTAGCGTTACCCATCTGACACAACTTTAACAGACTTTTTCCGACTCGCTTACACGCTCAAACAGTGGACTTGTATAGACTTTTACCGACTGACACGGCCGAGGTTGGCGGGGGATACTGTTGAGTGTCGAGGGGAAGTTGACAAACCAGCTTCTAACTTACACGCCGATCGAGTCGAGTTTATATTTGGGAGCAAGCAGCTATGTCTATTAACGATGTTGAAACAGCGATCGTCGATGAAGAAATTCGACCTAACGAGCCCGGCCGCGTTCGTTTCCAAAACAGTTGGTGGCCGGCGAAGTGCGATCGAGACATGACTTTTGAACCCGGTGAGGTGGTTCGCGTCGTGGGGATTGAAAATATTACTTTGATCGTTGCAGCGTCGTTTGTCATCAATTCTGAAAGTTAAGGCAAATCTACAATCGGGAGCAAGCAATCATGACTTTTGACAATTCCCAAAAAGCGATCGTGGATGAAGAAATTCGACCTAATGAGTGCGGTCGCGTTCGTTTCCAAAACAGTTGGTGGCCGGCGAAGTGCGATCGAGACCTGACTTTTGAGCCTGGTGACGTAGTTCGCGTAGTCGGAATTGAAAATATTACTTTGATCGTTGCAGCGTCGTTATAAATCAATGGGTTAGGGACGCGAACTATCAGTTTATCAGATATAAAAGTTACGCAAAAATTGCAACTAGGAGCAAAAAATGATGACTGTCAGCTATTTGGAAAAAGCGATTGTAGAAGAAGAAATTCGGCCTAATAAATGCGGTCTCGTCCGCTTCCAAAGCAGTTGGTGGCCCGCTAAGTGCGATCGAAAAATAACTTTGAAACCCGGTGATGTGGTTCGCGTCGTGGGACTTGACAACATTACTCTGATAGTTAAAGCGTAGTTGGGAATTAATCTGGAGGTGGGGAGTTATCGGAGGGTAGAAAAAATAAAGTTGCGATCGCGTTTCTATTTCGATACATTTCTTTTCAAGCGCGCGATCGTACTCATCACCTCTGTTATATCAATTCCGGCTGCACCGGAATGATATAGAGGACACCGCGAGAGCCTAAGTCCCTACAATTGATCGCGGTAGGGAAACGGCACTGCCGTGTCCTCTGTTTATATCATTCCGATGCTAACGGAATTGATATTAATTTCAATATTCTAGAGTTTAACCTCAACCACAACCCGCCGCTGACAGTATTGTCGGCGGTTTTTTTCAGTAGGGACACGGCATTGCCGTGTCCGTTAGACAAAGTAGGGACACGGCAATGCCGTGTCCCTACTTACGCAAAGCCTATATGTCATGCTGAGTGAAACGAAGCATCAAGCGAGATGCTTCGCCCAAATGCCTAAGTCCTATTTTTCATAACGGGCTAGAAGATGCCAGACAAAGATATCGGGGTCGTCATGATCTATCATCTCTTTAAACATGGAAACAAAAGGCTCATAGTCCAAAAACTGCATCTCCAAACTGAGTTGTTTTAATCCTGCTTCTTTAAAGATGCGATTTAACCGCAAGGGAGTGTAATAAATCTGGGCAGTTTGCCACTCAGCATCCCAAACTTTATTGCCGTAGACATCGATAAATCCCTCTGTAACACAGTGAGCGTGTTTGCGACTGAAATAGGCAATTTCTAAGAAGCATAAGGTGGTTGGAAAATATCCGTATATCTTGCCACCTGGCTTGAGAACTCTTCCAAATTCCCGTATCATCTCGCGGTTGGTTTTATCCTCACTGGAAACCACGGCATTTACAAGGAGGACGTAATCAAAGCTGTGTTGCGTTAGTGAAGCTTGGCGTAGGCATCGCTTCCCTATTTAAAAACTGTCCGAAGTATTGATTGTAAGTGCCTTGCGAAAATCCTCAACCGAGAGCCTATTTCTCATACCGGACGAGAAGAGTCCAGAGATAGATATCGGGATCGTCATGCTCGATATCCTCTTTCAGAACGTTAGCTAAAATTTCCGAATCCAAAAAATAAATCTCAAAATTTAGCCGTTTCAAACCCACTTCTTTAAAGATGCGATTCAAGCGCAAGGGCGTATAATTTATCTGTGAATAATGCCAATCCCGCCCGTGAAGCGTGTTGTGCGGTACATTGACTAGCCCTTCTGTTACCCAATAAGCGTGGGGTTTACTTAAATGGGCAATTTCTAAAGGACAAAAGATGGTAGGAAAAAAGCCGTAGAGCTTACCACCTGGTTTGAGAACTTTAGAAAATTCGTGTATCATCTAGCGATTGATTTCATCCTCACTGGAGACAACTGCAGCAACCGCTAGGACATAATCAAATTTTTCTTTCCAATCGGGTCTTTCTTCTATTATTTTGGTAGAATCAACTTTCTCAAAAACTAATTGTTGGCTGTTAAGCCGGGAATCTCCATCTGCTTTTTGCCAATTTTCCCGTGCTTTTTCAATTCCGGTTTGGGAAAAATCTGTGCAGTAAATTTTGCCAATTTGCGGACAAAACTCTAGTAATGCCTTCTGAAGATGAATTTCCGAGCCACAGCTAGGAATCAGAACTTGGATGTCTGGAGAATTGGGAATATCAAAGCAGGAAGATTGATTGTAAGGACGGATCAGGGCTTTGCAAAGGTCAGGGTCTTGTGTCAAGCTGAAAACCTTGCCAGCATAATCTTTGTGGTTTTCATCCCACATCGCTTTCTCTTCTTCAAGAGATTTTGAGGCAAGGCGACTAGAAGAGGGGATGAGCCATTTAGATTCATTTGTGTTAGTCATTATTTTCAAGTCCAAGATATTCAGTACAGGTCAAATTTGTTAGTAACGCGATGTGTAAATTTCCTCTTTTCGCCCTTAAAAAGGGCAGGGTTGATTCATTTTCCCGAAGTCCGCCCGGAACTTAAGTTCCGGTCTAATAGCTCAAGTCCATTGAAATAAACTAAAAAGCTTCCTGTTTCTTGTAGTCGGTTTCAACCGACTTTGGCTATAAGCCAGGGAATTAATTCCCTGGCGGGTTTGGGTTGAATCAAATCTGTGTGTCAACCGCTAACCACCAAGGTTCCCTTGTCCATCACGAACATGACATCTGCACGTAATGCATGAGCCATGCGGTGCGTGATGAAAATTACGGTGCGTTCCTTGGTGATACGCTCGATGGTGGCGAGGATTTCCCCTTCCGTGGCGGGGTCTAATGATGATGTGGCTTCATCCAGAATCAAAATAGCCGGAGTTCTGACTAAGGCTCTAGCAAGGGCGATTCTTTGCCGTTGTCCCCCCGATAACTGTCCGCCTCTGTCACCAACAGGGGTATCGTAACCTTGGGGTAAAGTTAAGATAAAATCATGAATTTCTGCATTTTTGGCGGCGGTTTCGACTTCCTCATCGGTGGCTTCTAAATATCCCATTCTGATATTTTCACGGAGGGAAGTGTTAAATAAAATCACATCTTGAGAAACCAGTCCCATTTGGTCGCGCAGGGATTTTTGAGTGCAGGAACGCAAGTCAATACCATCAAAAAGAATACTACCTTGCTCGGGGTCATAAAGTCTGGTTAATAGATTGACAATGGTGCTTTTACCTGACCCACTCTGACCGACAATGACGGCAAAATCTCCTTGTTTGATGGTTAGGGATAGGTTATCAATGCCTTTTCTTTCTGAGGAATACTTAAAGGTAACATTATCAAAGCGAACTTCCTGGGTAAAATGGGGTAATTCAATCGCATCAGGTGCGTCTTGTATTTGAGTAATTTCAGCTAAGAGAATATTAATACGTTGCATCCCAGCTATTCCTTCTATGAGGTAGGGGAGGGAAAAGGTAAAGCTAAGAATATTTAGATTTAAACCGACTAAGAAAACCTGAAAAGATGCCAATGTACCGACTGTAATCATATTTTTGTAGGTCATGACTGCACCGATACAGATCACGGCAAGTTGGACAAAGACAAAGACTAAAGTAGGAATCCTTTGGACTAAATAAGAGGAAAATTTTGCTTTTACATAAACTTTCTTTAACTGGCGCAAATTGATGTTAAAATGATTGATGGTTCGACTTTGTAAACCAAACAACTTAATCACAGATTGAGAGATAATATTTTCTTGAATAGCATTAGCTATTTCGCCCTGTTTGTCTCTTAGTTTATAGTTTTGTTCTGTAGCTGTTTGACCAATTTTGGCGGGGGCAAGGACACATAAGGTTAACCCGATACAACTAATTAGACCTAACTGCCAGTTGAGGGAAAACATAAAAATAGCAGAAAATAATATGCTACCGAGTTCTAAAACTAGAATGAATCCGTAGCTCAAGCTATTTTCTACTTGTTCGGTGTCGGCTGAAAAACAGTTGACAATATCTCCGGCTGAACGTCGCCCAAAAAACTCCATAGATAGGGTTTGGAGGCGAGAAAACATAGCATAGCGGATGTTATTGATGACTGAAATGTTAAACCGTGTTGCCCAAAAATCTCCTAATAAGCCGATGAAGACAAATAAAATCGCTCCCCCACCCAGCAATAGCAGAATTAAAACCAGGAGACTATAATTTTGGGGAATGATTGCAGCATCAATAATGAACTTTAAGCTGATCCTAATTGAGGAGTCAAAAGCGGCCTCAAAAAGACTACGAGCGATGAGAAGAATTGCTAACCATCGGTAGGGAGCGATGTATTTATTCAGTTCTTTGAGAAACCAAATTAGATTCATTTTTTTTAATTAAAAGCTGACTTGCTCCAATAAACTAGGGGTTCTCAAGCCAGCTAAGGTGGTATTGCTAGTACAGAATAAAACAGTAGTCATCTCAGCCAGTAAATCTTCCACTAGCTGAGATGCTGTAGTGTATGATTCAGCGATTTGACTACAGTAGATTATAAGAAACTTTGAGCAGCTTACTTGCTAAGGTGTTTTTTGGCAATCGCTTCTGAAAGTGCTTGATCGAGATAAGCAAGTTGTTGACAGGCTTTAGAGATAGCGATTAAGTCTTTAATTTCACACATCGCCAACATTTCTAACCCTTTTGTGTAGTGAGAAACATCTTCTAAAGCATGAACTTTATAAAAAGATGTTGCTGATTCACCATATAGAGCTAGAATTTTTTCGTACAAAATAATCTCACTATCCTGAATCGCGAAACCCTCTAAAGGAAGTCTGTATCCTAAAATAGATAAGGGGCTTTCGTAATTTATCAAGTAGAAAATACTTTGGTAAAAACTGGATGTAGCTGGCAGTTCTGGAAATGATTCAAGAGAGTAGCCTAAGGACTGTAAGTCTTGGAGGGCTAAGTTTTCATGCCCTAGTTCTCCTTTAAGACTTTCAACGAAGAAAGGGAAGAAAATACTATTAGCACTACATCGAGAAAGTGCTAGAGCTTCTATACGAGGAGTGTGGGAAGTTTGATAATAACTTTGAGCAAGTGTTTCAGCATAAACCAATCGATTATCCCAAGGAAATTTGGCGGAATTTTCTTGCAATGATTTAATACATTTTTCAATTTCATTGATAACTTGAGAGACTAAAGCCTCTCTCGAAATGTTGAGGTTATTTGCTCGCTCGGTTAAAAACATCTGATTTTCTCCTTTTTGCTCTTTTTGGATAACTTCAATTCTTGTTGTTTTATAATTCAAACAATACATTTTCATGCTGCTTGGATTATTGGGCGTGATTTAAGAGAATATTTAGCAAAAGCCTCCCTAATAATTTCTGATATCAAGTGGGCAAAGGGAATACTCGCTTGGTGCAAGATAGTGCCGACGCTGGTTTGTCCATCCTCAAGGAATGGAGAGATAGGCTGAGAAGAAATACCGCAATTTGCGTTTACTTCAAGTACAAAAAGCTCTTGAGATGCGTTATCCATTCGGATATCCACCCGTCCATATCCATTGCCACCTACTGCACAGTAAGCACGTTTGGCTAAATCGTAAATTTGGTCAGATAAAGGAGAAATAACTAGCTGTCCAGTCAGAAAACCTTCTAGGCTATTTTCTAAATGTATCTGGTGAGACTTTAATTTCTCAAATTTAGACAAGCTGGAATGAAATATCAGTTCCAGAGGTGGATAGATTTTTAGTTGGTTTGGTTGTTGGGCCGAGCCGAGAATCAATACAGTGAATTCACGTCCATCTATAAAGCGTTCCACAAAAAGATTGCCGAGACTAAATTGGTACTGTTGTTGTTCTTGTAGTAAGAATTGCAGATGTTGATGGATTTCTTCATCACTATGAACCACAGACTTGTTAGACAGTCCTGCTCCTCCATAGTAATCAGATGGCTTGACAAGTAAGGGAGTGTTAAGACGCTGGCAAATTCCCTTAATCTCGTTGAGATTTGAAATAACTTCGTAGGGTGCAGTCGATACACCGGATTGAAGGAAAGCACGTTTCATTAAAATTTTGGATGATGTGATCTCGAAAAAGTTAGAATCTGCTCCCGTAAAATTTATGCCTTTTGCCTCCAGCAGTTTAATAACCGAAATCCCTGGATACCCGTCGATTTCATTACCATCACAATAGTTTAGTATGATCGGAATAGACTCATTTCTGGAAGCAGTCACTTCTTCTACAACCGCGTGCATATTTTCTAAGGTTATCGGCTGCCACTTCCACTTTATTTCGAGTTCGGCAAAGACTTTACCGAGGTCTTGACGAATAGTGCTATAGTCGTAGTCGCTTATCAATTCTTGAGCTTTAAATTCGTAGGGAATAAATGCCCAGACAAAAAGCTTATCCCTAGACACAGGCAATTCCTGTAACATAAATATTTCCTCCGTCATTTTGTTATCAAAGAGTGGCATAAAGTCCTTACTTAATAGCAACTCAGTAGAAGGCCGAGTAAAAGCCTCAGCAATTATTTCAGACATCAGATGAGAAAAGGGAATTTTGGCAAGGTGTAAAATAGTACCGACTTTGGATGTATTTGGATTTTCTACACCCATCGTGAGAGACGTGGAAGTGACAAAAGGACAGGGATTTACCTCTAAAACAAACATCTCTTGAGTTATCTCCTCCATACGGATATCTACTCGTCCATATCCAGTAGCACCTATTGCACAGTAAGCACGTTTAGCTAGTTCGCTTAGTCGAGCCTGCAATTCAATCGGTGCTAATTGATAACCGAATAACGGTTCCTGATGGGGTAGGATAGTTCGTTCTTCTGCTTCTCCTAGCCATAGCTCACGGGTATAAAATCGTTCAGTTTCGGGTACACCAGAGTGAAAAACTGTTTCCAAGGCTGGATAAATCTTTATTCCCTCTGGATGTTGAGCAGTCCCTATGACTAAAACCGTAAATTCTCGACCTTTGATAAATCGCTCGACAAAGATACTGTCTGCCTGAACCTGCATCCCATGTTGCCCTTGCTGTAAATGTTCAAATCGAGCGATCGCTTCTTCATCAGTGTGGATAACAGATTGCAAGGAAATGCCTCTCGTACCAAACGAAGCTGAAGGTTTGACAATCAGTGGAGGTACAAGCCGATCGCACAATCCCCGAATACTATTGACATCTTTAATTACTTCATAGGGTGCAGTTGAAACTCCCGACTCAACAAAAGCCTGTTTCATCAATATTTTGGAGTCCCCCATTTTAAAAAATTGAGAATCTGCCCCTGTGAAGGTAATCCCTTTAGCTTCCAATAGTTTCACAACAGAAGCCCCTGGATATCCATCAATTTCATCGAGTCCCGCACAGTAGTTCAGTACAAGTGGGAAATATTGGGCTTGAGAAGCAGCAACTTCTTCAACCACTGCCTTCATATTTTCTAAGGTGATTAGCTTAAACTTCCATGCCACATCCAGTTCGGCAAAAACCTCTGCTAGTTCTTGCTGAAAATATACAGGAGCGAATTCTTGGTTAGAAAAATTTTGCTCTTCTACAGATAAACCAGGAAGAAATGCCCAAACCAGTATCTCTTTGTCTAGAATTTGTAGATTTCTTAGGGGTTGAATCAGTTTCATTTTTTTAGTTTGAGTAAATAGTATTAACTAGAGGAATAATCGCGGAGGTAAAAGCATAGTCATGTTGGATTTGTCTATAGTTGTGCTAGTTTTTTTGATTCTACAAAGTTTCTATGCAGGCGCATGAAAGGTGAGTTAACTCGCTCTAGATGTTTCAAATTAAACACATCTAACATCATAGCCATACCACTACCATATTCAGGGTGATTTATCATATCAATTAGTTGATACCCTAATTTTTGAAAGAAAGGAATCATGTGGGGTTCACAGTCTATAAAATCAAATTTTATTCTATCTATCAGCATTTGATTGTAATGCGCTTGCATTAGAGTAAACCCTATGCCCTTTTTTCTTAGATTTTTGTCTACCATAAATTTAGTACAAACTGACACATACCCAAGATTGGTGTTTTGAGTAGCATCACTTATTTTAAAAAGGCTAAGATAGTACCCTAAATCTGATTGTCTAGCATAGTTACTCCGAACAGTTCCCACTACTTTATTTTTTTGAAAAGCCACAAATATGTTGCCTGAATTATCTAACGGTTCTTCTATTTTCTGTCCTTTATGGTTGGCATAGTGTTGGGCATATCCCATCTCTTCTACATAGATTTGATAACGTAATTTGAAAACCTGTTCTTTTTCTTCAGGGGTTTGAGCTAATCTGATTTCCAGCATGGTAGTTTTATGTTTGTAAATTCAGAGTTTGTTTTTAGTTAGAGCGCTCACGCTTCTGATGTGGAAATTTAATTAGGTTGTGGGGCGATCGCCCTTCTGATGTGGAAATTTAATCAGGTTGCGGGGCGATAGCCCACCGTTGGGACAAATGCAACCCGTTCCTGCCTCTCCTGGCAGAGCATAAGTTGACCAACGGTTGCCGTTGCTAATGTTGACTATCTCCACCTCTTCGAGGGGCAATATTCCGACTTTCTCCAATAACTCTTGGTCAATGGTGATACTGCCCACATAATCGCGCTTGGCATCGGTCACACATACTCGATGAAGTTTAAGCGTGCATCAGTCTAATTGTCGCCATATTACTCCTTTTGGTAGTCATCATTTTCCTACTAGGTCTTCACAAAGTTCATCTAGGCTTTTTTGGTTGTCCTTCACAAGCTCTTCTCCGAGTTTTATCAGCTTGCGTATTGTTTCCTTTTCGATATCGTCCATTGCAATATTTTCCGACATCTTTTTCTGGTAGCGATAATACTTCTTTAAGCCTGGAAGCTTTAATCCGGAATTGCCAGTTACTAGGTCTTCTAATTGTTCATGAGTGGCTTCGGCTACGCCTTTCATCATAACTTCCAAGAGCGCTCCAGGAGGTCTTGTCTTCGGCTTGAGCGGATTCCCCAACATCCATGCCCGTATCCCTTCATTTTCAAGATAGGGGCGTAATACTTTCATATTTCCTGTCCCCAGAGAAACTAGAATAAAGTTTTGCTCATTTTGATTTTGAGACAGACGCTTAGCCCGAATCAAAAGATCGAGCGCCGGATTATTAATGTAAACTCCACCATCAACGAATACCGGGGAGGATTTCTCTAAAGAATACTTAGCAGCAGGAAAATAAGTGGGAGCTGCTGATGTTGCTCGTGCGGCTTGCCAAACATAATAGTCTTCTTCGGGATTTTTACAGGCTTTTTGGCTACTGAAATAGTATGGACTGTCATTCTGTATGTCATAACTAGACACCACCACATCCTTTCTTTTGTCTAATTCAGACATTTTTGTATCCCCAAATTTTTTTCGTAAATAGTCTTCAATACTTTCTTTTTTATAGGTTGGCTTATCGAAGCCAGGAGCCTTATAGTTTTCGCTTTTCGTCTCCTCTGCTTCACTCAGTTCCTCGCTATTGCTATTTTCATCGCTTTCTTCTTGCTTGGGTTCCTGTTGCTTGAGTTTTACGAAAATCTTGTCTCCTTCCTCTGTGTAAAACTTATTCAACTCTTCCGCACTATATATTGATTGTTCTCCCTCTCCTTGGTGTTTCGAGTTCAAACCCAAAGCAATAATTCCCCCAGTTGACGTTCCGCCCATGACATCGAATAGCTCGTGAATCTGCTTACCTGTCTGGCGTTCAATATATTCAAGCACTTTTAAAGGAATAATGCCACGAATGCCACCACCATCAATTGATAAAATCCGAATGTTATTCATTGCATTTCCTCCAATTACTGAATCGGTAGCGACTGTAAATTACCTTTTTAATCTGGGAAATGTTGGGTTGAGCCGAGAGCAAAACCCAACCTACGAGAGTTCGTACTGTGAACAGGAAGGCTAACAAAATACGTTGTCTAGCTACGGGAGCGCGCAGCAAGAAACGTTTCGAGTTCGGGGAAGTCAGAGATTTTTTGAAGGCGTTGGCGTCTTTCTGCGGTTAATTCCATGTAAGTGGGAGTGGGCATGGTGATGTTAATCGTTACTTCTCGGTAAGGTAAATCGGTGACTGTACCTTTTTGGAAGGGCAATTCGGTGATATAGCTGCCGTTGTTGCCTGAGCCAGAGGAGCTGTCAATGCTTGACTGTGATCGAGCTTTACCGTCAATCTGGACGACGGTGCCGTCTTTGTCTTTGTAAGTGATTGAAGCGCTGTCGATTATAGTCGAGCTTTGCAGTGCAAATCCCTTGTCTGTCTTGAGTATGAAAATATCCTTGGTTAGAAATACTTTTGCAGCGAACAACGTGGAGATGGTATAAAATAGTGATCGCCGAGGGGGATTACCAATTTCCGCCATTTGTGTCGATGACTCAGGGTTGGAAATGACAATATTTCCGTTATCGAAATCCTGGATATCTTTGGTAGCGTCATATGTCGAACCAAACTCTAATGGTTGAATAACCGTTACGAGTGCACCGTCATCGTTGGTGCGCGAGTAAGTTAAGTTCACCTCCGGCACACTAGGATCATTATTAAGAGCTAGGAGTTTGTTACTTTTGTTGCTGTACACGTAGGTGACATTTGATATGTCAAAACTCGGCAATGGCGCAGCCTCTCCATCAGAGGCATTGCCGAGTTCGCCTATTTTTGTGAGAATTCCGCCAGCTACCCGAGCTACAGAAGTCAATGTGGAAAACCAACTCATAGAGCCTCCTAAGCGACCTTTTGTTTTACTTTTGCCGAGTTAATCGAATACATTCTTACTAAACCGAGTGGTAAGTTTCCACTCGGTCTAGCGTTTAACTTTAGCAGCGATAAGTGACTGCTTTTAATCACATTTAATCAGCTTACCAATGTAGTTGTGCTGAAAAAATATTGGTTTTAGAACAATCTAGGACGACCCATAATTAGCCTCCTTTGAAATTAGTTTGATGTTGTTTTTTGTCGAGACGAAACTTGATTTTTGTCTCTATACCTATAAGACGAATCCAGAGGTCAATTTCTGAATTTTTCGAGTTAGAGGCTGTTTTTTCCTAACTCAATGCACTCTGAGAGGTTCAGATCCCCGACTTCCCTAAGAAGTCAAGGATCTACGCTTTAGCATGATCGCCCTTTCGCCTCTTACCTTTCAACCGTTTCACAGCCTCCTCAACCTCCCCGCGAAAAGGGTAGAGCAACCGCCGACTCATCGCACTTCGATAAGCCTCCACTGCCTCCGTCACATCGCCCAACCCCAACAACGCCCTCCCTTGCCAGTAACCAGCCATCGCTGGGTCAAACTCCATCAATTCCCGGAACTGACAAGCCTTTTCCAACCATTTCCGACTCGCCACCTCATCCCCCAGCAGCCGATAACTCTCCCCCAGCCACACCGCAGCAGACACTGATTGCAGATAACCCGCATCTTCCGGTAACAACTGCCATCCTTGCGCCAAAGCCTCCACCGCTTCTCGGTGTTTCCCCGCCAGCGCCAACACCCGCCCATGACTAAACCAAGCATCAGGTAACTGCGGCTCAAGTTGCGTCCCCTTCGCAGAGACACCACACCCTCGCTCAATCTCCTGAAAACTTTCCACCAACACCCGCCCCGCCGTCGTCCAAACACTCCAGCGTTCGGGAAAACGATCGAGCATCTCTTCTACTATTGATGCAAGGGTTACTTGATTGTTCGATCGCCCTAAATCCCCCTTAAAAAGGGGGACTTTGAGACGACGGTTAGATCCCCCTAAATCCCCCTTAAAAAGGGGGACTTTGAGAGGAGTTCCCCCCGTGCAGTTAGAAGGCTTTGCCTGCTCTAGCTCCCCCCTTTTTAAGGGGGGCTGGGGGGGATCGAGAGGAACTGGGGAAGAAGTCATCCCCGCAGCAGGCAAAATCTCGCACAATGCCCGATAAATTTCACAATCCTGGGGATAGAGACGATAAGCCTTCAGCATCGCCTCAGCCGCTTTCTGATATTCCCCGGTATGGAACAAGCACCGCCCATAGGAATACCAACCCCTAGGATGATTCGGGTGTTCCTCAGTAAACCGTTCCAACACCCCAACCCCGTTAGCCGACTCCCCCCGGAAAAGGTGATAATATGCCAGCAACTCGCGGGCATCCGCCGCATCAGGAGCCAGTTGCAGCACAGAACCAATTATCTGTTTAGTCTGCTTGCCCTCCTCACCCGATACCAATCTCATCCGGCAACGAGTATCCGCCAGTCGTTTGAGCGCTCGGAAATCACCCGGAGCCACCTCTAGCACTTTGCTCAACCTGCGCTGCGCTTGGCGCACATTCCCCACCGCCTGACTCGCGTCGTAGCTGTCAATCAGCGCTACAACATCATCCGGGTTCAGTGACAAAACCGTATCAAAGGCTCGCAAAGCTGCAACCGCATCCCCTCTCCCCATTTGCACCTGCCCCAACGCCAGCCAGTGAGCCGCATTATCTGGTTCTAGGGAAGCCGCCGACTCAAAAGCGAGTATCGCTGCCTGAGTGTCACATTTACAGAGTGCGATCGATCCGCTGATATGCTGCCGAGTCGCCTCATTGCGTGCATTGGCCGAGGCACTTTCATAAACCGCTACTGCCTCAACCTCTCGTCCCATAAGCTGCAAAAGTTTCCCCAATTGCAACCGCACGCCAATCAATGGTTGCTGCCGATCGATCACTTGGCGATATTCCTCAACCGCCTGCTCGATATGACCCATTTCATACAGCAGATTCGCCAATTCCAACCGCTTCTTCCACCCAGATGGATACTGCTGCACGTACTCACTTAATGTTTTCAGCTTCTGCTCTTGTCGGGTTGGCTTGGAGTCTCCAACCAGGTAAGCATTCAACTCCACCCCAGAGGACTGAGTGAGGGATACCACCCGGAGTGTAGTGTTTCTAGACATATTGCTGTTACCTGATAATTAATTGTCTCGCCAATGTTTTGAGGGATGGGGGCGATCGAGTCGGATGCGATCGTTTCATCGGATTGTAGGGGCAATGCGCCTGCGATCGCCCCACCCGCGATCGGCCCAGAATCTTGACGCGGTAGGTACTGTGGCACTACCCCTACAGCAAAATCATCCCCGATCGAGGCAACGTCCCCCTGTTTAGACGACTCGGAGGAATCTGACAAAGCATCATCCAACCCTGACAAATACCTGCTCAAACGCTTTTGCAGAAGTTCTCGTGCCTGTTGGATGCGCTTGTAAACGTTATTGAGCGAGAGAGCAAGTTGTTGGGCAATATCTTGATAGGCAATCTGGTGGCAGTAACGCAGGATAAACGGATTGCGTAATCGAGAAGGAAGAGTATCAATAGCGCGGCGAATGTACTGTCCCAACTCATGATGTAGAAGCGCCTCTTCAGGAGAGTTCAAACCAGAAATAACTGCTGAGCTTCCTTTAGCAGCTACTTCTTCAATATCCTCCATCTGCATTGCTTTCCGGCGACGTTCTCGGTGTACATCTATACATAGATTATGGGTTAAGCGAATCAGCCAAGCTCGGAGGTTGGTGATTTTTTCGGCATAGTCTGCCAATTTATCCCAAGCTTTGAGCATGGCGCGACTGAGCACCTCTTCAGCATCAGTAGGATTCCCCCCCATCCACCTGAGACAGCAACGGTAAAGATAATCTCGATTCTGCTGCCATAGCTGCCAAAATGCTTTCTCTATATCTTCTGGACAACACCGAATGTCTGTTGCAATAACGGATTGAGAATTTGACATGATTTTAAAAGTGGTGAAAGATAGATGTGAAGGAACATTCCTCTGTTGCTTTTTTCGTTGCACCCCAATCCCGCAAACATCTAGCTGAGTGCAATCTGAGTATTTATGCGGCTAAAGATTGGATTCAATGTCGTTAGCCAATATTCAAGGTTTATTGTTGTAAGGGTGATTCATGAATCACCCCGATTCAGCAAAATCAAGCAAAAGGAACCGAGAACAGGACACCGCCCTCGGTATAAGGCACTTGAAAAGGGCTAACAGGAATACCCGGGAAGTTGCGATCGGTCAATTCGCTATAGTTCCCCACTGCAGAAATCGCATTCAAAGCAAAATTATTCGACAAACCCAGACTTTCACCCACATTTCCTTCCACTCCCAAAAAGCGGCGGACAACTGGATCGGAGCTATTGATTTCCTGGCGCACATTTTCAGAAGTTAAACCCAGTTCTAACGCTTCATAAAGAGAATAAGTAACTCCAGAAACCACATCCTTCCACTGGGATTGATTCTCGTCCACCACCATTGCTAAAGGCTCCTCTCCCAAGACTTCCGGAAACGGCTGATGCCGGTCTCGCTGGTCTGGGGGTAAGGTGAGAAGACGAGAGATAATCAGACTTCCATCGCCGGTGATCGCATCCAATTCGCCCTTGATATAACTATCAAATAGGGTCGGGAAGCTATCTAAGGCTACGATTTCCGCATTAATGCCCGAAGCACTCAACTTTTCTCGCAGAGTTGCCTCAGAAGTGGTATTTGCAGTCACGCCAATTCGGCGACCTGCAAGCTGTTCAAAAGAGGTAATTCCGCTGGCAGTTGGTGTTGCCACAAATTGAGCATCGTAAGTATTAATGGGGGCAAAATCTACCCCCAGCAAAGCATCCCGCTTGAGGTTGAGGGTGGCATTGCGGCTAGTTACATCAACGATGCCATTGGCGACATCGCTGAAGCGCTGAGCACCCGTTTTCTGAATCACGAATTCCACTGCATTGGGGTTGCCAAATAGGGAAGCTGCTAGTCCCCGACCCAAATCCACATCAAATCCGGTTAAATTGCCGTTGGGGTCAGAAAAACCGAGTCCAGGTGCATCATTTCTCACCCCAACGCGCACGAACCCCCGGTCTAAAACTTCCTGTAAAACGTTGCGGTTGTCGTTATTTACCAAGGGTACACTTAATTCGTCAGTCCCCGAAAAGGGTGGATAATAAAGCAGTCCCCCAGGCTCGACAAACATTAGTTCATTGAGCTGGCGCGGCAGCACTTCGGGATTGAAATTGCGATTGTAAATCTCTTCGTAATTACCAATTTGTTGGATAACTTTCAAGGCAAAATCATTTTTGAGTCCCAAAGATTCTCCTAAATTCCCTTCCACGCCTAAGAAGCGCTTACTGGCGGAATTTCCATCAAGAAATTCATTCACATTCTGGGAGTTGATGCCAAAGAATTCGGCTTGGATGGGAGCGTTGACCGCCCAGCGCACCACATCAGCCCATTCAGACTGATTTTCCGGCACGATGAGTGCTAAAGGCTCTTTAGAAATGGCTTCATCCAAGATGACTTGATTTCCCGGATTGGATAAGGTGGGAATGCGATTGCTCAGCACCCCGCGATTAATCGAAACTGCACCGATTTGTCCCGCATCGTAAGCGCCAAACAGAGCATCTTGAGAGGGAAAAGTTTGGATGTTGAGGGCGATTCCGGCACGTTGGGCGGCATCTATTAAATTTTGCTGAGAGCGCGTTCCTGCTAATACGCCGATGGTTGTTCCTGATAACTGCTCAACAGAACTAATTCCACTATTACCACGCACCAATACCGCTTGAGTGTCGAAGAGAACTGTAGGCGAATAATCTACTCCTAAACTGGCATCGCGGAGCACAGATTGAGTGGGCAAAGTGGCGGCGATATCCACTGCGCCACTGGCAACACTACTAAAGTCTTCACCGGCCTTGACGACTGCGAATTCTACTGCATTCGGGTTCCCAAACAAAGCAGTGGCAATGGCGCGACTAAAATCAATACCAATCCCACTAAATGAACCGTCGGCTTCTCGGTTGCTAAATCCGAGTGCATCTTCGTTAACTGCAACCCGCACAAACCCGCGTTTTAAGATTTCTTGAAGTTGAGAGCCTGTGGGTGTTATACTGGCAACGGGCGATCGACCTTCAGCCGCTCCAAACCGCGCATAATGTTCAAATCCGCTTGAGAAACTACCGTTGGCAACTGCTGCTGCTACCTGGGGGTTAGCATCTAGATAAAATTGCTCGTTGAAGGAAATTTGTGGCGTTCTTTTTTCAATAAAACCAAACTTTACCCAATGCTCGAAGCCGTTGGGAATAATGCCTGAAGCTACGGCTTGTGCCACGTCGGGATTTTCTTGCAGATAGGTGCTTTCGTTGTAGTTAAGAATGGTCATACTCCTGTAATTCGATAATTTGTGCGTTCAATTGGCAGGGGTTCCGATCAATTCTTATTTCTGCTCCAACCGCAGCCTATTCCGGCACGCTGCTATTGTTGGATGGTTTTGTTAAGCAATAGGTGAATTATGCTATTGCTGTTGTGTTAACCGAGCGCTCACTTTGACTTGGAAGACAGCTAACTGCACCCACTGTCCTCCATATCTTTCAGCACCTTTCAAAAAGAGCGTTGCATATTTGCGGGATGATTTTGAATTTTATCAAAGCTGAAAACCCTTATTTTTCCGGCGGGTTCTTCAGTCCACCCTACAAGATTCATCCCAAAATGATGCAATGCCTTTTTTTGAGGCTGTATCCTTTCCAGGTCTCTATCATCGCTCTCCTCCCCTGCCCCTGTCAGTCGGAAAAGTCAGATCGTAAAGTCGGAAAAGTCGGACGCCCTGGTTTTACTATCTATCTTTAGATGGAGCAGATCGACAGCATGACTGGTACTGTTCTCTGTCTTTTGGTGGATGCTATTAATAGTATGCTTGGAATATCGGCATAAAGCAAGTCGGAAAAGTCGGATCGTAAAGTCGGAAAAGTCGGATCTTTGCCTAATTGGCATATTTCTGAGTGAGGTTTTCATATCACGCGCTAAAATACATCAGTGATAATACTGAAAATTAATCGAATTGTCGGCGCTAATCGGCGGATGTTTTTACTTGACCATATAAAAACTAATCAAGGCTTGTCTTTTGGATCAAGACAAGCCTTGATACTGAGTTATACGGTTGTCCGCTAGGTAGCGAACTCAGATTTATGAAAAATGAACCAGTTTTTCAGATTTTTTAAGAGTTTTATATATGTCAAAGAGTCGATGTCGTAGGCGTCGAGGGGGTGACAAGCAACTTAAAAGCCTTGTAGTGACAAGGGTTTAAGCCGATCGCCCTCAAAAAGAATTAGGCTGCCGCGATCCCCTTTTTCGGGTTGCGACAAGGTAAAATGAGGATCGGGGGCGATCGTCCCGGAGCGTAATTGTCAATAAGTCTGTCATAATAGCTATTAGGAATTTCTCCACCAACTTAGTACGGTGTATAACTCAAAGCTAGGGTGCAAAACTGGCAAAACCTTACCCGATGAGATTGATTTGTATATGACTTTTGAAGAAGCCCTAGAATTTATCGAATCAGCCTTAGAGTCCAAGACAAGTAAACCCTTAAGTTTGCTTGAAAAAGAAATCTTAAAAGCTGCTTGGCAAAACGCAACTTATAGTGTAATTGCTGACAGCTTGTACCTGAGCATAGGACATATCAAAGATTTAGCAGCCATCCTGTGGCAGCGCCTTTCAGACGTAATGGGAGAAAAAGTTACTAAAAATAACTTCCGCTCTCTACTAGAGAAGCAAAACACCACAACTGCGAGATCCGATACAAAAGTCAAAGACGAACCTATGACGATGACTGCGGCCGGAGGAAGTGACATCGATCAATTAGAAAATTGCAAAGGCAACATTTTAATTGTGGATGATCTCCCAGAAAATCTGCGTTTTCTAACAGAAATTCTTACAAAAAATGGGTATAAAGTTCGCTGCGTTACCAATGGTACGATGGCTTTGAGGACAGTTCGCAATCATCTCCCCGATGCTATATTGCTGGATATTAAAATGCCAGACATGGACGGCTATCAAGTCTGCGAAGCCCTCAAAAATGATGAAAAAACCTCAGAAATTCCGATTATTTTCTTAAGCGCACTTGACCAAGTAATTGATAAAGTTAAAGCTTTTAAGGTAGGGGGAGTTGACTACATCTCTAAACCTTTTCAGTTGGAAGAAGTGCTAGTTCGCCTCGAAACTCAGGTCACTATCGGGCACCAAAAACGGCAGCTTAAAGAAGCAATCGAGCGACACCAGCAAACCGCTGAAATTGCCTACCAATCTCGCACCCTGCTGGCAAATTTGCTAAACTCATCTCTGGATGGAATAGCCGCAGTGGAGGCGGTGAGGGCAGATATGGCTGGAGAAATTGAAGATTTTCGCTGCTTGGTAGTTAACCCTGTCTTTGCCAGACTCCTAGGGAAAAAACGAACAGAACTCGCGGGCGCACCCGTTTTGAAAAAACTGCTTAATCAATTGAGTCCAGGATTGTTTGATTTATTAGTAGAGGTTGTTGAGACTGGAGAATCGCTTGAAGGAGAGGTTTATCTAGAAAGTGATTACCTTGGCCAAGGCTATTATTTCACTGCTGTGACATTGGGAGACGGTTGCTCAATTACCATCCGCGATATTACAGACTTAAAACAGTCGCCGTTAAAGTCAATGATGGAACTGAATCAACCGCGTGCTAGCATCAAATAGCAGAAACAGGACTTACGCAATCTGACCCATGAAACCGGGTTTATGAAGTGCAGTAGGGACACGGCACCATGCCCATTCGTGTCAACTTTCCACGTACAACCAATAGTCCGGCAGGGGTTGAAACCCCTGCCTCAAAGCGAAAGTCCTCTTAAGAGGACTAATGAGTTCTTCAGTCCTCACCATGCCCATTCGTGTCAACTTTCCACGTACAACCAATAGTCCGGCAGGGGTTGAAACCCCTGCCTCAAAGAGAAAGTCCTCTTAAGAGGACTAATGAGTTCTTCAGTCCTCTTAAGAGGACTTTCGCTATTAGACAGGGAATTCATTCCCTGGCGGACTTAGGCTCAGCCGTTTCCCTACGGCGATAGATCGCGCGGTATACTTCATAAACCTGCAATCTGCTGTATCATCATTCACCAACCAACGGTTCAGTTAAATCGAGAATCTTCTCAAACTGAAACTTATTCACCCAACCCCTGAGAGTTTGAAGTTCTAGAGCCTGGAATTCAGGAACTTCCTCAAGGAGTTGAAAAACCAATTCCGAATCCGCGTCAAGAGCAGCTTCATGCAATTTTACAATCCATTCTTTTGACATCGCTGCTAATAAATCAGTGAAATTTAACGGTTCTCCAGTCACATTAGAAGGGGGAGATGATAGCTCTTGTTCCTGATAAATATAAAGGACTCCCAAATGTTTAGCCATCATGTCAAAGATGACTTCTGTGTGGAACGGTTTTCGCACAAAATCATCACAACCAGCGGATAAAATCACTGCCTTGTCTTCTTCCCACACGCTGGCTGTCAAAGCAATAACAGCAGTAGCTTGACCTTTGATGGTGCCTTTAATGCGTTTCGTGGCTTCATAACCATCCATAACGGGCATTCTCATGTCCATCCAGATCAGATGGGGTGAGTATGAATCCCAAATTTCAAGCGCTTCAATACCGTTAGTCGCTTCTTGAACTTCAAAACCAACAGGTTTAAGGAGTTTAACTAACAGTTGCCGATTGTAATCTCGATCGTCCACTACTAGGATGCGATATGGGGGTTGGTTAGGCGCTAAGGCAACGACGCGACGATTGTAGGGTTGGTTGTGAATTGCGCTGGCATCAGCGATGCCCACAGGAATGTCAAATTTAAATGTTGTACCCGTCGTGTCTTCTAAAAATTCCTTGAGAGGCATTCCAGGGGTGAAAGCTTTACCGTGACTAATGACTGTTATTTCACCTCCCATCAAGCGGACAAATTGACGGCTAATCGTCAGTCCTAATCCGGTTCCTTGCTGCACTTTTTGACCGGATGCTGTTTGCACGAAGGGTTGGAATAGTTTCTCCAGTTCGTCTGCCGCAATGCCAACTCCCGTATCTTTGACTTCAAAGGTAATGGTTGTTTGTTGTTGGTGGTTTTTGGTTATTTGTGTTCCGGCTTCACTTTGGGTTTTTGCCTGTTTATTTTTCACTTCTACAGACACGCTTCCAGAAGAGGTAAACTTAACGGCATTACTTATCAAGTTGATCAGCACTTGCCGCAACTTAACTTCATCAGCGTAGATGTATTTAGGAATATCGGCAGCACCTTCCACTCGTAATTGTAAGCTTCGATCGTTTGCTTTCAACGCAAACATATCCTCTATATCAGCTAGAAATTGAGGGAGGTGGAAATTATTTTCAGATAGCGTCATGCGTCCGGCTTCGACTTTGGAAAGGTCAAGCACCTGATTAATTAGAGATAATAAATGCTCTCCACTGCGATGAATAATGTTGAGGTTTTCTTTTTGTTCGCTTAACAGGTTTGTATCCCGATCCATCAGTTGAGAAAAACCGAGAATGGCGTTCAGGGGAGTTCGCAATTCGTGGCTCATGTTGGCAAGGAAAGTGCTTTTGGCTTTGTTGGCGGCAACGGCTGCTTCTTTTGCTTGTTCGAGTTCTGCTTCTGTTTTTTTACGATCGCTAATTTCCTGTTCTAAGCGGATATTTTCGATTAGAGTTTTTTCGGCTTGTTTGCGATCGCTAATATCTTGAAAAGCTGCGATCGCATACTCTACATTACCCGTCTCATCGAAAATTGGCGTACTCGTTGATTCTACAAAAATGCTCCCGTCGCTGTGGTGCAGTTCCAAATCATCCGCCTGAGCTTTTTCACCGCCCAGCGATCGCACTAGGGGTAGCTGTTCCACTGGATATATCTCCCCAGTACCTGCCCGATAAACGCCGTAGGTTTGTGATAATTTCTCGGTTTCGGCTTTGGGTAAATCTTGAATATTCAGTAACTGCTGTGCAACTTGATTGGTGTAGATGATTTGTCCTTTGGCGTCGTGAACGGAGATGCCCAAGGGAATAGCATTGAGGAATTTATTCAGGCGATTTTGCGTCGATTGTACTTGGGTGTAGAGTCTGGCGTTAGTAAGTGCGATCGCCGCCTGAGTTGAAAGCAATTGAATCACTTCTAGGCGATCGGGTGTAAAAACGCCCTCTGCTAAATTATTTTCCAAGTAAACAATTCCAATTAATTGCCCCTGATTGAGCAGAGGGGCGCAAAGAATAGACTTGGGCTGGTGTGCTTTGATATAAGCATCTTGGGTAAACCTGCCTTCACGGGCCACATTGGTTTCAATCAGTCCTTCCTGAGTCCTTTCAACATAGTGAATAATCGACAAAGGCAGACAGGTTTCTATTGGAGTCGATTGCAACACCATCACCTGATTTGAGTTAGCCTCGCCTGACGCTTCGACTCTTAGTTGTCCTTGAGACTCTAAAATTAGATAGCCAGTTTGTGCGCCGCAGCTTTCCAGCAGGATTCTCATCAAAGTCGTGAGGAGTTTATCCAATTCAATTTCACTGGCGATCGCCTGAGATGCTTTCATCAATGCTGCCAAATCCAGGGTTTCACCTGAAGTGCTGCCAGAGGTATTAGACAGGCTGTTGCGCGAATCTATGGACGTATTGGCTGTCGTAAAACGCTTTAAAAGTTTTGGATACTGTCGTTTCAAATCTGTCATTTTAGCTGTGGCACCCCAACGTAAATAGCAGTAGTAAGCATTTGTCATATAGGCTTCGGCAACTTGCTCTTTTCCCCAAGCGATGTAAAACTTGGCAGCCAATTCATTAGCCAAAGCCTCTTCGTTGATGTATTCATGTTCTTTGGCTAAGGCAATGGCGCGATCGTAGTAGTCTATAGCTAGAGTGGTTTCCCCCAAAACTCGATATCGCTCTGCCTCCACTAAATAGAATTTATGGAGGTGAGTCATCGGAGCAAACTGCGCCCATTTCTCGATCTTTTTCTGGTTGGCTTTCACCTTCTGGAGGATGAGTTTTTGCTCGGATTTAGGTGCGTCAGAATAGATGGCAAGATAAACTAAAGAATTATAGAAATGGTAGAGAGGAATAGTACCTACAGCGCTATCGCTATATTTTTCGGCGGAGTTAGCATTTTCTATAGCTTGCTGATAGTCTTGAAAAATATAGCAGAGAACTAACTTAAAAAAATAGAGTGAGCGACAAAGATTTTGAGCATTCGCCTCTAGATGCAGGGGTAACATTTTTGTTTCGTCATAGCTTTCACCGATTAAACGGCACTTATCTTCAGCCTGTCCCATCAAATTCAATACAACCTGTCGAGTGAGTTGGTTATAGTAATATGATGTTTCTTGATTGAGTTGCCTGAGGGTATTACTGTACATTGCCATCTCTGCCTCGACTGTTGCCAATTCCTTCCCCAATACATAGGAATGATAGCAGTATACGCAAACTGAATAAGCTGCATATTCTAAGTCTCCAGTCTCTAGGGCGATCGAGTAAACATCCCGCAAAGGATTTAAGGTTTCTCTAAGATGCTCTTTCCAATGCTTGACAAAGTAATTAACAATAAATATTGTTCGAGCTTTGAGTTCTTTAGCATTCAACTTATCGAGTAACAAGAGAGCAAGTTGCCCAAATTGATAACCAGTCTCAATGTCTCCTACGGTTTCTCCAGACATAATGAGTCCGTAAGTAGCATAGGCACAAGAAGACACAGAAGTATTCCCATATTTAATTGATAAATTCACCTGTTTAAAGGCCATTAACGGTAGCAATTCAGGTTGGGATAAATGGGCCGCAGAAACTACACTTGATAGGATACGCATCGCTGCTAGCTTATAAGGATTAGTCATCACTGGCAGGTCGATTAAGTCCTCAACGCGCTTCCCGACTAAACTTAACTTTGTCTTCATCAGTTCAAGAAAAATATTTAATTTTGTTGGTTTTTTTGGCAAACGAATTCCCAACAGCTTTAATACTGAAAGTGCCGTATTGATCGCTTCTAACGGTTTGTTTTGTGCTGTATAGGCTTGAATTTTGACTTCATAGACTTTCACTTTGTCCAGCAATGAAGTAGCTTGTTGAAGCACAAGGTTAGCCAATTTTTCCATTTCCTCAACGTGGTTGCTCAAGATGGCAGCTTCTACTGTTTCCACGTACAGTGCCAAAGTTAGGTCATACTTACGAAGCCAACTATCTGCACTCAAGCAATTTATACCAATTCTTAAGTAGTTCCAGGCGGGTTTCCAAGCTGCTGATGCCTTCGCTTTTTTGCCAGCAATCAGATTTAATTGAGCAAGTTTATCTTTTTCTAACTGAACGTCAATTGCTTCAATACCGAAGTTGAGTTGATTGACAATATCAAAAATCTTTTGTTGGAGGTTCTGTGGCGGTGTATTTTGTAACAACAGTTGGCCGATTTTCCAGTGAACCGCTTGCTTGTCGTCTGGAGAAATTAGGGAATAGGCGGCTTGCTGGATGCGATCGTGAGCAAATTTATAAGTAATTTTTAGGTCATTCCCCTCTCGGTTTGTTTTCAGGAATTTGTAATCATCACCAACGGGTAATATCAATCCCGCTTGAATGGCATCCCACAATTCATTTGCGGCTGCTTTTTGAGAAGTTTCATTAATAATTGAAAGGGTGAGTAAATCAAATTGGTTGCCAATGCAAGCGGCTAATCGTAAAACTTTTTGTGCTGACTCTGATAAGGTTTGAATTTTATCTGCCATGAACTCAACAACGTTATCAGTAATATTCCTAGTGATAATTTGCTCTAAATCCCAATACCAAGCCCCAGCATTCGGATCGAAATTCAGCAATTGCTCTGTATAAAGTGACTTGAGAAACTCTTTAATAAAAAAGGGATTTCCTTGGGTTTTTTGCCAAACCAATTCGGCTAGTCTTTGCGTAGGGACGCACTCAGTTTTCAGCGTATCCGCAATGAATTGATTAACCTGGTTTAAATTTAAGGGTGAAAGGGAGAGATGATTAATTACTACTCCCTGTTTTTTCATCTCAGATAAAGTCAGCATAGTAGGATGAGTTGCACTGACTTCGTTATCTCGATAAGCTCCGATTACAAACAGATATTTAGTAGTAAAATCGGTCACGATCAACTGAATCAATTGCAGTGTGGCGCTGTCGGCCCACTGAAGGTCGTCTAGAAATAGGACGAGGGGATGTTCTTTTTGGCAAAAAACTTGAATAAAGTTTTGAAAAGCTAAATTAAACCGATTTCTGGCTTCTGTTGCAGGTAATTCGGGGACGGGATTCTGTTTGCCAATAATCAGTTCAACTTCGGGAATGACATCAATAATAATTTGTCCGTTGCTTCCTAATGCGCGCCGAATCTGCTCTTGCCACTGTTGTAATAGGGGTTCAGTTTCGGTGAGCAATTGCCGCACCAATTCTTGGAAGGCAGCGACTAAAGCTTGATAGGGAATATCGCGTTGCAACTGGTCAAATTTACCTGCAATAAAGTGGCCGCTTTTTTGAGTTATGAGTTTATACAATTCCTGAACTAAAGCTGATTTCCCAATACCAGAGTATCCCGAAATTAGCATGAGTTCAGTTTGTCTTTGTACGGGTACATTTTGTGACTCAGTTGTCGTTGGGTTGCTCGCCCCTAGTGGTTGCTCTTCTGCGGAGGCTACGCGCTCAAATGCAGTCAATAAGGACTCGATCTGTGATTCTCTCCCGTACATTCTTTGAGGGAGTTGCAATTGAGTAGAAATGTCTTGGTCTCCCAAGGAAAAAACTTGAATTTTACCAGTTTTATATCCATCAAGACAAGTTTCTAAATCTGCCTTAATTCCCCAAGCACTCTGATATCTATCTTCCGCCACTTTTGCCATTAATTTCCTGACTATTTCTGAGACAGGTAAGGGAATTTCGAGATTGATTTCATGAGGTGGAGTCGGTTGTTTGGCAATATGGCAATGGACTAACTCAAGTGCATCTACGGATTCAAAAGGCAACTGGTTGGTTAGCAGTTCATAGAAAGTAACGCCCAGAGAATAAAAGTCCGTGCGGTAGTCGATCGCTCGATTCATCCGTCCTGTTTGTTCTGGAGACATATAAGCCAATGTCCCTTCTAGAAGATTAGGACTTGTGAGGCTGTGATTCTCTTGGGATAGGATGGTAGATAAACCAAAGTCAATAATTTTTAATTGTCCCGTTTGAGGATTCAAGACTATATTAGATGGATTGATATCTTTGTGAATGACATTGTTTTGATGAACTTTGTCTAGAGCCTGTGTAATCTGGATGGCGAGGTGGAGAAACTCTGTTACTGAAAATCTCTGGCGTTCCAAAATTATTTTTAACGACTCTCCGCCAAAATCCTCCAACAACATCAGTTGGGTATTCTGATATTTTCTCAACTTGTAGGCTTTAATCGTTTCCTCTAGGTTGAGACGGCGAGTGATTTCGTATTCCTGTTGATAGCGGTAGAGTTCGGCAGGTGTGGGATAATCCTCTTTGAGGAGTTTCAAAATCAAAGGTTGCTGATTTGATTTGAGGATGCCTCGGTATACGAGTGAATTCGCACTTTCGTAGATTTGGTTGACTATTGTGATATCTGGCAGTGAAATCATGTTGGGAATTATTGCTGCCTAAAAAAGTTAAGTATACAAATAAATATAACATGGCAAGGAGCGGGTGAGAGGAGCAGTAAACTCGCTGCGAATATAAATCATTGCCTTACCTGCCCCTACAATTCCAGATCTTTTATTATTGCTTTTTTGCTCTGGACTTACTTACGCTATATGTAGCGTACAAGTGTACTGGCACTTGAAGCCTCTAGCTACTGTGCGATCGCCAAAACTGAAAAATCTCGGAACGGACAATAATTAATGATAAAATAGCTTAAGGATTCAGCTCCCTAATTGTGGTAATCTGACAACAATCCACTTTCATTCTCTATCGAGTGCGTGCAACTATGCGAATCGGTAAAAATTTACAAAAGTTTCTGCTTTTCACAGTAGCGTTATTTTTCGCAGCAACGCTGTTAATTAAAGTTACTAATTTTAACAATTATTTCGGTATCAACCGCGCCGACACTCAAGAGAAAGTAGTTGCTCTCACCTACGATGACGGCCCTTATCCTCCTTATACAAATCAACTTTTAGATATTTTAGACCGCTACAAAGTTAAAGCTACTTTTTTTGAAATCGGCCGCAATATTGAGAAACATCCAGAAATCGTGCCGATGATTATTGCGAGGGGAGATGAGTTGGCAAACCATTCCTACTCTCACAAGGATATGATGTTTAAACCCCGCGAGTATCTGCTGTCGGAAATTGAAAAAACGGACAAACTTTTGCAGGAATTGGGCGTTAAACAAGATAGTATTAGTTTTCGGCCTCCTTGGGGGCGCAGATTTGTAGTTTTGTCTTATTTGGTTTCCCAAATGCACAAAAAATTGATTATGTGGGATGTGGATTCCCAAGATTATGAAAAAACACTCACGGCGGAAGATATCGCAAATCGGGTGATTGACAATGTGCGATCGGGCTCGATTGTGGTGATGCACGACGGCGGGGGCGATCGCTCGAAAACCGTAGCAGCAACTGAGATGATTGTCAAGGATTTGCAGTCGAAAGGTTACGAGTTTAAAACTGTTTCTGAGTTGTTGAAATAATAGCGCAATCCAACCAAAGAAACCGGGTTTTTTGCCGTTTCTGCGTTCTGTGACGAGTATTCTCAGCAAAAACCAGGTTTCTGGCTACCCATATTGCTCTAGTTTAGATATTTTACCAGGTAGTTAGCAATATTAATGCTGCCGCCCGATCGCCCCATTCTCTCTAAACCATTTTTAACGCAACTTTCCAAATAACAATTGTCTTGCAAAGTGCGATCGACTGCCAAAGCAGCTTCCTTGATAATATCAAAATTCGCCGATTCTGTGCCAATAACCTGCACCGAATCACCTAAAAGCCGGTTTTGAGCCTCCGCAAATCTATAGGTAAAGGCAGGGCCGTTTCCCGGTAATGCAATTACAGGTTTTCCCAAGCCCACAGCTTGTTCGACAGCAGTTCCTGTCATCCCAATTACTAAACTCGACTGTTGCAAAATATCGGCGAAAGCATCGGCTGAGCACATTACTTCGACTAACTTTTTTTCACAAAAAGACCGTTTGATTGCTGGAAAAATGAGCTTGCCCGATCGCACTTGCCACCCAGCTCGCACCGCGATATCATCTAATTCAAGCATCAAACTGGGAACTAAAGCTGCCCGAAACTGCACTGGTACAGTAGAGTTACTAGCAATTTTTTTAACCAGTTCCAGCAGCAAAACAAGGTTGTTAGTGGCTTCTGGAAGGCGAGAACCGGGGAGAAGGGCGATCGTCCGAACTCCGGGTATTAACTGCAAATCTTTGCCCGTAGAATTGAGGTTGTCCATGACGGGGTTGCCGACAAACTGAGCTTTCTTTAAACCCTGTCGGTTTAAGTCAGCAGCAGTCAAAGCATCTCTAGTAAAAACAGCTACACAGTTCTCTGAGGCAAGCAACTGCCACAAGATTAAACCTAAGTTGACTCGCCCTTCGTAATAACTAGAATGAGCTGACAGAAAAATTATATAGGGGCGCGACGTTGAATGGGCGATCGCCCCCGCGACTATATCTCCAGTGGCCACCACCAAATCGCAGCGGCGCGAATGGATCCAAACGGCTTGTAATTGCTGCCAAGTCAAGGTAATTAGCCCCGCCCCAACATCTTTGAGGAAAAACAGGGGATTCATGTAAAAAACTCCCCCAGACGGCATTTGACTGGTGGGCCCAATAATTGGCACGGTCGATCGCGCGTAAGCAGCCCCGTCACCTACAATCGGCATTGCCGAAACATCAACATCCGCGCCAGATGCTCTCAAAGCTTTGAGAATTTGACAGTTAATCGAGTCTTCCCCGTGGCCGTTGCTGAGGAAAAGTATCCCCTTCGATTTCATATAATCAGAATACAATCAGAATCAGTGCCGAGCTTTTTTGAAAGACAGCCGTGCAATAGCTAAACTCGGGCGGGCTAACTTTTTGTTAGTCTAATTTAAATACATTGTGGAAGTGAAACAGCGTGAATATTGAAATTGGGCGGGGCAAAAGCGCTCGCCGAGCTTACGGCATAGATGAAATCGCGCTCGTACCCGGACAGCGCACCCTCGATCCGAGTTTGGCAGATACCAAGTGGCAGATTGGCGGGATCGATCGAGAAATCCCGATCATCGCCAGCGCCATGGATGGAGTAGTCGATGTCCGCATGGCCATTTTGCTGTCGGAATTGGGAGCAATGGGCGTGCTCAACCTAGAAGGAATTCAAACCCGCTATGCCGACCCCCAGCCAATATTAGAGCGCATCGCCAGTGTCGGGAACCACGAATTTGTTTCCCTGATGCAGCAACTCTATGCCGAACCCATCAAGCCAGAATTAATCGACCTGAGAATTAAAGAAATTAAAGCTGGAGGAGGGATTGCCGCCGTCAGCGGTACACCAGCCGGCGCGAGCAAATACGGCCGGACGGTTGCTGAATCGGGAGCCGATATATTTTTTGTGCAAGCAACTGTAGTCTCGACAGCTTTCCTTTCCCCTGAATCAATCTCATCTTTAGATTTGACGCAATTCTGTCAAGAGATGCCGATACCAGTAATTTTGGGCAACTGCGTGACCTACGAAGTCGCCCTGAATTTAATGAAAACTGGCGCCGCAGGCATTCTCGTGGGCATTGGGCCGGGGGCTGCTTGCACATCTAGGGGCGTATTGGGTGTCGGCGTTCCCCAAGCAACAGCGGTAGCAGACTGCGCCGCCGCGCGGGACGACTACTATCGCGAAACTGGCAAATATGTGTCGGTGATTGCTGACGGCGGTTTAATTACCGGCGGCGATATCTGCAAGTGCATTGCTTGCGGTGCCGATGGAGTGATGATTGGTTCGCCCTTTGCCAGGGCCGCCGAAGCTCCAGGCCGGGGCTTCCACTGGGGGATGGCGACTCCCAGCCCCGTTTTGCCGCGGGGTACTCGGATTCGTGTCGGGACTACGGGTACTGTGGAGCAAATTTTGCGGGGGCCGGCCCTCCTAGATGACGGTACGCACAACTTGCTCGGAGCTCTGAAAACTAGCATGGGTACCTTGGGCGCTAAGGATATTAAGGAGATGCAGCAAGTGGAAGTGGTAATTGCTCCTTCTCTGCTGACTGAGGGTAAAGTCTATCAAAAAGCTCAGCAGTTGGGCATGGGTAAGTAGATTTACCGATCAAATACCAGCATATCTTGACAAAATTTGTTCAAGAGTCTCGAAATTTACAGAATATTGTGGAATTATCGAGAAGGAGATGTCACAATAGAAGAAGCGGAGACGAATGTTTCCGTTCACTCCTCACACCACACTCCGCCCGGACTACTGTTCGGGCGGTTCCTTTTTTGCCGGAAATCTTGGCTCTTGTTTACTAGATACAGAACTGAGGCTTGTAGCTCCGGAGAGGCCCAGAGTGGGAGAGTGGGAGAGTCTGGGAGTGGGAGAATTTTTTTTTCTACATAAGTGCATTCTGCCTTCGGAAACATAAGTGCCTTGTTCCTTCAGAAACCTTGTGCCTTCTTCCTTCTACCGTCTTCCCTCTTCCTTCTACCGTCTTCCTTCAGAAGCCTTCTCTTAAAATCGTTGACGCAAGTGGTTACACTTTTTGCTAGACTTGTTATCCGAGAAATAGTATTTACAAGGATGGCTAGGGATGTCAGCAGCCGCGCAAGTAACCGACTCTACCTTTAAGCAGGAAGTGCTCGATAGCGAAGTTCCAGTTCTAGTGGATTTTTGGGCTCCCTGGTGCGGGCCCTGTCGGATGGTGGCACCCGTCGTAGACGAAATTGCCCAGCAATATGAAGGGCAGGTCAAGGTAGTAAAAGTTAATACCGACGAGAATCCTAACGTGGCCAGCCAATACGGTATCCGCAGCATTCCGACGCTGATGATATTTAAGGGCGGTCAACGTGTGGATATGGTGGTTGGGGCAGTTCCTAAAACTACTCTGGCCAACACTCTGGAAAAGTACATTTAACCCAACTGCGAGCGATTTCGCGCTGTTCTTTGTGGGCCGCGAAAGCTCACTCGCTTCAAAACCGGGGCAAAGCTACTGGAAAAGTTATTAGTTGTCAGCAGGGCAATTTGCTGGTGGCTATTAATTTCTAAATTTGGCTTTTGCCCCTTAATTTTTTTTTAGCAATAAATTGTTACCATTTCGGAAAAGTTCATGGTTCCTTCAAGTCAAGGTTTTGAGTCCCTCCAAGCTGATGCGCTCGATTTGATCGATCGCCTGCCAATGTTAAAGCACTCTGAGTGGATCGAACGATCGCTCTCGACTATTGTGCAAATGGCCGGAGAGGAACTCGATCGCCTTGACTGGAAAATTATCTCGTCGTCTCTGCGAGATATGGAAAAGGCTTTTGAGATGTTTTATCCTTACCGCCACGTTCGCAAAATTGTGATTTTTGGTTCGGCGAGGGTGTCGCCGGAATCTGGGGAATATTTGATTGCCAGAGACTTTGCGCGGGTGATCGCCCAGCAAGGGTTTATGGTGATTACTGGCGGCGGTGGCGGGATTATGCAGGCAGGTAACGAGGGGGCGACTGCTGAACGTTCTTTTGGGCTGAACATTCAGTTGCCTTTCGAGCAGAATTCTAATCCTTTTATTGCTGGCGATCGCAAATTACTCAATTTTAAATATTTTTTCACTCGCAAGTTATTTTTTCTGCGGGAGAGCGATGCTTTGGCTCTGTTTCCGGGCGGTTTCGGTACTCTGGACGAGGCTTTTGAGTGTCTGACTTTGATTCAAACTGGCAAGTTCGGGCCGGCTCCTGTGGTATTGATCGATCGACCGGGAGGAGATTATTGGCACGATTGGAATATTTTTGTGCAAAAACAATTGCGGGGCAGAGGTCTGATTTCTGCTGACGATCGCAGTCTCTACACGATTACAGACGATGTAAATGTCGCTTGCGAGGCGATCGCGAGTTTTTATCTGGTTTATCACTCCTGCCGCTACGTGGATGAAAAACTGGTACTTCGATTAAAGTCTCAACTTTCTGACGATAATGTCGATCGGCTAAATACTGATTTTAGCGATATTGTTGTCACCGGAAAAATTGAAAAAAGTCAAGCTTTGCAGCCGGAAATAGGAGATCCAACTTTCGATCTGCCGCGCCTGACTTTGCATTTCAACCAGCGGGATTTGGGGCGGCTTTATCAGCTAATTGCTGCTATAAATCAAATGGGTGCAGCTTCGCCGGAAGCGGCGCATCCAGAACAAAAGTAGTCAGTTGACAGTTGACAGTAGTCAGTTGACAGTTGATAGTTGATAGTTGACAGTTGATAGTTGATAGTTGATAGTTGACAGTTGACAGTTGATAGTTGATAGTTGACAGTTGATAGTTGATAGTTGACAGTTGATAGTTGATAGTGAACGACGAACTTTGATATGGATGAGATTGGAAATAAGTTTGACAACTTGTCTCTTGACAAAAGCGATAGACTGAGATAAATATTTGTACAAAGTCAAGAAAAAAGCGTGCAATAGCAAAAGCAAATATTGTCAATATCTTGATGGCGTTGTTAGGGAAAAACCAGCAAAATGCTAGACCTGCTGCTAATCGGCACTTTGGGATTTCTCGGCAGTTTCGGTCACTGCGCGGGGATGTGCGGCCCGCTGACAGTGGCGTTTTCTCTTTCTAATTCCCGCAACGATAAATTAGCTACTTTCCGCTTTCATTTGCTGCTGAATTTGGGGAGAATTGCTGCTTATGCTTTGGTTGGTGCTGGAATTGGCGGACTGGGTTCGGCATTAATTGCTGGCGGACAAATGGCCGGTACTGGTAGCGGATTGCGGCGGGCGATCGCACTTCTGACAGGTACAATGCTGATTTGGTTCGGTGTGGTGCAAATTAAACCCGATTTTCTGCCGCGATTACCACTGTTGCACCCAATGTCGCACGATCGAGTCGGACAAGCAATGAACAAGCTTTCAGCACAAAAAAACTGGTGGGTACCGATGGCTTTGGGTTTGCTTTGGGGTTTGATTCCCTGCGGTTTCCTCTACGCGGCGCAGATTAAGGCGGCGGAAACGGGAAATCCAGTTTTCGGTGCGGCGACGATGTTTGCTTTCGGACTCGGCACGCTGCCAACTATGCTGGGAGTAGGTTTTTTTGCTGGCAGATTGAGCGCAGACAGGCGGAGTCAACTGTTTCGGATGGGCGGGTGGGTGACAATTTCGATCGGGATTCTCACCTTGCTGCGAACCGACGAAATGGTCGATTTTACAGGCCACGCAGCGCTGTTGTGTTTGATGCTAGCACTATTGGCGCGTCCGGTTAGCAAGTTTTTGCCGGCACTGCTGCGATACCGCCGCGCCTTGGGTGTGGGTGCGTTTGTCCTCGCAGTCGCCCACACGTTTCATATGCTGGATCATACGCTGCAATGGAATTTTGATGCTGTGTCTTTCATGTTGCCGCAGCATCAGTTGGGAATGGTGGCTGGGATGTTGTCGCTGCTGTTGATGCTACCGGCTGCTGTCACCAGTGTCGATCGCCTTCAACATTATTTAGGCAAACTGTGGCGGCGAATTCACCTGTTAACCGTCCCCGCTTTTTTGCTGTCCGCCATCCACGCAGCCCTCATCGGTTCCCACTATCTCGGCGGCTTTGAATGGAAGTTGCACAATCAACTGCTGACCGCCGTTTTAGCCGTAGTTGCAGTATTAGTTCTCGCAGTGCGATCGCGCTTATTTTGGTCAATTTTATCACTGGAGAATTTCTATGTTGCGCCTGTCAAACCAAAATAAAATTTTGGGGTTGTTAGTTTTTTTAGGATTGCTAATTGAAGCAGCAATTCCCAATGCGCCGCACTTAAACTCGATTTCAGTTTGGGCGCACGAAGTGGAAGTATCGGGAGATGTAGCCGCTACCTTTCACCTAGAACCCAACCACAACCCCCGCGCCGGAGAAACCGCCAGAGTTTGGTTTTCCCTGACTCGCAGGGGCGGTCAAATAATCCCACTAGAGCAGTGTAACTGCCAATTAGCGGTTTATCCCAAACAGCACAAAAAGGGGGATAAGCCCCTGATGCAGCCGCCTCTCAAAGCCATATCTGCGGAGAAATATCAAGGCATTCCGGGCGCTGACATCGTATTTCCCAAAGCTGGCATTTACGAACTTCAATTGAGCGGAACAGCCAAAAACAAAGCTAATTTTAAACCATTTGAATTTAATTATACTGTCACGGTTCGCTAAGATCATCTTTCCATCACCGAACATAAATCTTGTAAGGGCGGGTTCGCCGACAATAAATGCCTAAAACCCACAACCTCATAAACCCGGCCCCACCCAACGTTCGGTAATATCATATACACTCTTCATCAGAATTATTCGTCTCTCTCTTCTCTTTCTCTGCGTTCTCTGCGTTCTCTGCGGTTAAATAATTCCGATCAAATCTGTATAAAACCTTAAAAATTGCCAACCCTACAAAATCTCACAAATTTTTACATTACATTATAACCAGTGTCAATTCTGGAAAATGTTCAAACTAACCTCTCTTGAACTGACTAAAGGATATAACAATGGATATCTTATCAAACACCGTCGCGCTATCGCGGATGCAATTTGCGCTAACGGCAATATTCCATATGCTGTGGCCAGTTCTGACTACCGGAATGGGGATTTATCTAGTAATTGTTGAAGGAATGTGGCTAAAAACTCGCAATCCTGACTACTACCACCACGCTCGTTTTTGGTCGAAACTCTACGTCCTCAACTTCGGGATTGGTGTAGCTTCAGGAATTCCGATGGAATTTCAATTTGGCACGAACTGGGCACCATTTTCGGAAGCTGTTGGTGACTTTTTTGGCAGCATTTTAGGCTTTGAAGCTTCAATGGCATTTATGCTAGAAGCAGGCTTTTTAGGAATTATGCTATTTGGTTGGGAGCGCGTTCACCCGATCGTCCATTATTTCGCTACAATCATGGTAGCCTTCGGCGCAAACCTTTCCACAGTCTGGATTTTAGTCGCCAACTCTTGGCTGCAAACTCCAGCGGGCGGAGAAATGGTCAATGGCAAATTTATTGTCAGCGATTACTTTCAAGCAATTATGAACCCCTTCGCATTAAACAGCATTTTGCATATGTTTTTTGCGACGTTAGAAACTTCACTGTTTGTAATTGGCGGCATTAGCGCTTGGTACATTCTTAACAAGCGCAACCAAGCCTTTTTTTCCAAATCATTAAAAATTGCCATAGCAACAGCAATCGCCGTCGCACCTTTGCAGATATTCATCGGACATTTGAGCGCCGAACAAGTTTATCACTATCAACCCACTAAATTAGCAGCAATCGAAGCTAAGTGGGAAACCTCCCCAGCCGGAGAGTCAGCCGATTGGACTTTGCTAGCTTTACCTAATGAAAAAGCTCAAAAAAATGACTGGGAAATTAAGATTCCCAATGGCTTAGGATACGTTCTGGAATTCAAGCAAAAACTATCCGAACCAGTTCTCGGCTTAAAAGAATGGAAGCCCGAAGATAGACCAAGAATGGTGGGTTTAATCTACTATTCTTTCCGCATCATGTCCGGGATTGGATTCTTTTTTCTAGGATTGATGTTATTCAGTATAATTCAGTGGATGCGAGGCAAACTTGCTGCTGAAAATATCAGCAGTCAAGCTTGGCTGCTGCGGGCTTGGGTATTAGCTGCACCGCTGGGATATATTGCTGTAGAATCGGGTTGGATAGTGCGCTGTGTCGGCAGACAACCGTGGGTTTTATACGGGCAAATTCGCACGGCTGACGCGGTGTCAAACATCCCCGCTAGCAATGTTTTAACTTCTCTCAGTTTCTTTGCAGTTATTTACAGCTTTTTGTTTGTTTGTGCCTTGTATTTTGGCAGCAGAATTATCCGCAAAGGGCCGAATTTAACTCTGCCCGTACCGGGATTAGAGAATGAACCCGCCATCGAAACTCAACCCGCAGAACATATTCCCAATCAACGTCCAGCAGAAGCACAACAATAGGAGATTTTATGCAAGCTTTGGAGCATTTTCTCCCGCAAGTTTGGTTTGTAGTCTTGGCTCTATTTCTACTCCTTTACATCATGCTAGACGGTTTTGATTTGGGAGTTGGAATCTTGTCTTTGACTGCTGACGATGAGGAACGCAGGGGCATTTTAATGACCAGTCTGGGCAACGTTTGGGATGCTAACGAAACTTGGCTGGTTTTAATGGGAGGCGCTTTGTTTGGGGCGTTTCCCCTCGCTTACGGCACGATTTTAACTGCTTTGTACATACCGATTTGCATGATGCTTTTTGGTTTGATATTTCGGGCTGTCGCCTTTGAATTTCGGGAGCATTCTAACCGGAAAAAATTTTGGAATTATGCTTTTGGGGTCGGCAGTTTTTTGGCTGCTTTAGCTCAAGGATTTGCCCTCGGTGCGGTGCTTGAAGGCATTGCGGTGGATGAGGCTGGGCATTTTGTGGGGACAACTTGGGATTGGCTGGATTGGCGATCGATCTTGGTAGCTTTGACGCTGGTTCAAGGCTATGTTTTGATCGGTTCCACCTATCTAATTATGAAGACTGACGGAGAACTGCAAACAAATCACTATCGCACTGCTAAAATTGCGGCGGTGACGACTTTAATCGGAGCAGTTTTAATTACAATTGCCACTCCGATTTTTTACGAAAGTGCTAGATCCAGGTTGTTCGAGAAACCGCTAGTTTATGTATTTGTGGCGATTCCTTTGGTGGGATTGCTACTGGTAGGAATGCTGCTAAAAAGCCTAGCAAAAAAAGAAGAAAAAACGCCGTTTGTGTGGACAATATTAATTTTTCTGCTAAGTTTTATTGGCTTGGGATTGATTGTTTTTCCATACATTATTCCGACCAAAATTACGATTTACCAAGCCGCAGCTTCCCCCAGCGCCCTGGTGTTTATGATTGTGTTCATTGGCTTTTTGATCCCGATCATGATTTTTTACAACATCTACAATTACATTGTATTTCGGGGTAAGGTTACTGGCGGCTACGGCGAATAAAATAGGTTCGTAGTGAGGGCTAAAATCCTCCTAAAAATTTAAGGACTAAAGTCTTCACTACGAACGAATGGGTCGCTAAAAGCAGAATTTGTGATAAATTTTTCATCGGTTAAGCTGTGCAAAAAAGCCAACAAATCGCGCTGTTCTTGCACGTTGAGTTTGAAGCCAGAAACAAAGTTACTTTTGAGCGGATTTTCGCTGCCGATTCCCGCCAATTCTCCTTTTTTAATAGTTCTGCCGCCCGCTTTGTAGTGGCCGATAACTTCTGGCAAGGTTTTGATACTTCCGTCGTGCATATAAGGTGCTGTCAAAGCAATATTTCGCAGGGTTGGTGCTTTGAATTTGCCCATGTCAGAGGGTTCGCTGGTGATTTCGTATACTCCAGTATTGTTGGGCGGATAAGCGCCTTTCCCGTCAAGATTGTACAATCCTGTATTGTGAAAAGCTATTTCTTTGAAAGCTAGACGATCGTGCATAATAGAATCTGAGAAGTTTAGTCCGCCGTGGCAGTGAAAGCATTCTAAACGTTCGCTGTTAAATAATTCTTCGCCCCGCTTGGCTGAAGCTGAAATCGCACCGGAGTCGCCGTTGTAGCGGTATCTGTCGTAGGGAGAAGTCAGGGAAATTAAAGTGCGTTCAAAAGAGGCGATCGCCTTTGCTAAGTTGCTAAGATTAATAGGATTGGGTTGTTGAGTAAAAGCTGCTGCAAACATTTTTTGGTATTGCGAATCCGATCGCAATATTAGCAAAAGTTCCTCTTCTTTACCAACCATTCCCATTTCTACGGGATGTTCGCCAAACAAAGGTACTAATAGCTGAGATTCGAGTTTATTTTGTAGCGGGTTTGCCCAAGTCAGCACGGAATTGTAGCCAATGTTAGCTAAACTCATAGCATTGCGCGGGTGTTTTTCTCCGGTTGCGCCGACTCCTAGCGTTTTTCCGTCGGTAAAAGCTTTGGCTTGAATGTGACAGGAAGCGCAGGAAAATTCTCCTGTGATTGACAGGCGTTTTTCATAGAAAAGATGCCTGCCTAATTCGACTTTTTCTTGGCTGATTGGGTTGTCGGCTGGTACAATTGGTTTTGGTATTCCAGCGGGAATGTTCCAATTGTAAGTTGGAGGCGGTGCAGCGGCTAAACTGGAATTTGTGGAGGATAATACTGCACTCAAACTCATTGCTAGGAAGCATGATAAAATGCAGATAATAGTCAGATTTGATAATTTTTTCCACTTCATTTGATGTTTTGTAGGTAGTCGGCGGTTTGACAATTACATAGAGATTGAGGTGTGCCATAAACAGAGGCAGAGCCTCGCCTATCTGCATTACCAGGCAGAGCCTGGTAACGAGCAATGTCAAAAAACAATAAAACTCTTGTGGGGAGTAGGGGGTGGGCATCCTGCCCGCCCTGAATATGCAATTTCAATGCGCGACAGCTTATTACTTAACTTGAAAGAAAGTTTGTCCCGCAGCAGGTTGATCTCCAAATGGCAAACTTAAGTTTTTCATAATTCCGGCGCAGTCGCTGTCCTTCGGTTCCGACATACATCCGGGCGGAGTATTGGCTTGATTTGCTGTTAAATTAGTTTGAGAAACTAGGGAGTTCAAGTCAGCAATGACTGTATTTTTATTTAAATCGAAGTTGCTGAAAATTATTTTTGATTTGTTAGGATTCGTACAGCTAGTCGGCTTTTGATTGTTGCCTTCAGCTTGGCATCCCGTGCTACCTAAATGAATCATAAAACCGTGCAATCCGCCACTGTGACTGCTGCCGTGATTGCCTGCGTTGTGAGCAATTTGGCTGCTTTCTGTGCCTGATTTACCGTCGGGGTTTTTGTCAGCCATGTGATTTTTCATGTCAATCCTCAGAAATTTGTAGCCGCCGCGCCAGTTCCACCACAGGGATGTTAAATTGAGGGGAGAAGGTGCTAGACTTGCGTCTTCGTGATTGAGGGTAAAAGGTACGCCGAGGGTGAATTCCAGGCCTTTGTAGTTGCCTTTGGGTATTGTGCCGATTACTCGATCGCGAATTTCGACTGTTCCGTTAGCGCAATCACCGGATTTATTTTCAAAGTCTAGCAAAGCCACATTTTGATGCTGCCATTTGCCGTCTTGTTTGAGAGTCAGCGGTACAGCTTTGCCACTACCGTCAATTAAAGCAACTTCGGATACATAAAAGCGGAAATCTGTAGGTGTAACGGTAGCAGCCGAAGTGCCTAAATTGCTGTAGCTTTCGCCACATTTAAAGGATTTTTCGCCTACCGTTGCGCTAAATTTAATTTCGATTTCTTGAGTTTCTGCGGCTGTGGCTTGATGCCTGTCAATCGCCAAAAAGCTACCCAAAATAGCTGCGCCTGCCAAGGTTGAGGCCAAGATTAGTTGTTTTTTCATTTAGGGATACTTAAAATACTAACTCAGGTAATTCCGGCCTGATTTTTACACTTTTTGCTGCAACTGTCAAATGACGGCTTGTCAAACTTATAAATAGCAAAGTGATTAAGCCTTTCTAAAGAAACAGTCGATAAAAAGCCTTAATGATGTATTGTCGATCGATAATTAATTACATTATCCCTAAAATCTCAAACCTCAAATCTAAAATTACATGAATCCTCTGCCGAATTATCGCCCCAAGCAACTTTCTCTCGGCCCTTTGGAGGCTGAGATTTTAAATATAGTTTGGGAGCTAGAAATTGCTACAGTCAAAGACGTGCACGATCGCATTTTAGCCGATCCGGATCGCGAATTGGCCTACGCTTCAGTAACAACAGTGCTGCGCCGCTTGACCGAGAAGGGTTGGCTGGCCTGCGACAAAACAGAACGGACATTCGCTTGGCAACCTTTAGTTTCTTGCGAAGAAGCCCGATCGCTTTTTGCTTACGATCGCCTACAAAAGTTTTTAGCAGTTGGCAATCCCGATATTGTAGCAGCATTTGCTGACAGCCTCGACCAAGCAACAGTCGAACAATTACAAGAAATTTCCCTTCGCATTCAAGCTGTCCGCCAAGCCCGGGAGGAGCAAAAATAATGCACTTAATCCTGATTGTTACCGCGTTGATTGCAGCTTGTTTTTTGAGAATTAGATGGTCTGTTCCTCAAGGAAATTGGGCCCGTCGCTGGCAGCGATCGCTCTTATTTTTCTTGTTTCCTCCGCTGCTGTTGTTTGCGACAGCTATCGCAGTGATTTTTATGGGAACTCAGGGACAAATGGTAAGATTGTGGGACGGATGGTTTAGCTATTTGCTAGCTGTAACTTTTTTGAACGTAGCTACAATTTTGTGGGTCAAGTTAGCGACAGATGGCTATCTATTTTTAAAGCAAATTCGCACTTTTCCTCAGAAAAAAATAGCCGGAATTAATGTCAAAATTATCAACACGCCAGCTTTTTTTTCTGCTATAATTGGTTTTTGGAAAACCGAATTTGTAGTCAGTACGGGATTGTTAAAAACCCTCGACTCAGCTCACCTGCAAGCAGTAATTGCTCACGAACAAGCGCACTACTATTATCGCGATACGTTCTGGTTTTTTTGGTTGGGATGGCTGCGAAAAATTACTGTGTGGCTGCCGAATACACAAGCTTTGTGGGAAGAGTTATTAACGCTGCGGGAATTGCGGGCTGATGCCAAGGCGGCGGCGGGAGTGGATGGTTTATTGTTAGCAGAAGCTTTGCTGTTAGTGGCGAGTTATCCGCACCGAAATTTTGATGTAGATTGCGTAGTTGGTGCTGTCGGTTCGCAAAATAGATTGGGAGAGAGAATAGAGGCGCTGTTGGCAGAGCCTGAATTAGTTTTAAAGGTGAATAAGTGGTTTTTTGCTTGGCTAATTTTAACACTTTTGCCTTTGTTGACGGTGCCGTTTCACAGTTGATTGATACCAAACCTGGGTTTTGGATACCCCTCGATCGACCAGTCAATCTTCGGCTGACGAAAGTTTGACTTGCTGCTTGAAACCGTCCCCGTCATAACTCAATAAGCGATTGTTAAGCTGTTAATTCCCGGAGAGATCCCTCGCATCTGCATGATTGTCGGGGGATGAAAGAGCAACTTCTTGTCCGCACCTTGATTCGGGAGACTAGGGGGGATTTGTCTGGGAGCATCTCATATTTATAAAAACACTTCTTTTGACTCCTTCCTTCTTCCTCTTTCCTCCTGTCTCCTGTCTCCTGTCTCCTGTCTCCTGCTATCCGGGAGCATCTCATATTTATAAAAAGACTTCTTTTGACTCCTTCTTTCTTGCTCTTTCCTCCTGTCTACTGTCTCCTGCCTCAAAACTCCAATTTCTAGCTTAGCTGGTTTTATTGAGATGCTCCCTCAGACTATCTTGATAGATCGCCATCTTTCTCTTCAAAAGTAAAAAATCATAAAAGCGGTAGAGTCTGTCGCCTGGGGATTTCGCAGTTCTATTTTCCTCAGACTCGACCAATAAAAGTGTATACTTAGTTACAAGAGTCAATGTCTAAGATGGAATAATCCAGAGGAGTGCAGCAGTGGATTTGACGAACCGAATTTCTGGATATCATCTGGTTGAGCAATTATACTACGGTTCGAGAACCCTAGTTTATCGAGCCATCCGAGAAACAGATCGGCTTCCGGTTGTCATTAAACTATTAAATCGAAACTATCCCAGCTTCAGCGAACTGCTGCAATTCCGCAACCAGTACACCATCGCCAAAAATCTACGTCTGCCTGGAGTCGTTGAACCCTACAATTTGGAGTCCTATCGCCACAGCTATGCCCTAGTAATGGAGGATTTTGGCGGCATTTCTCTGCGAGACTACGCCCAAGAACGTAAGCTGACTCTAGCAGAAATATTGGAAATTGCCATTCAAATAACTGACATTCTTGACGGACTGTACCGAAACCGAGTTATTCATAAAGATATCAAGCCAGCTAACGTCCTCATACATCCCGACACTAAACAAATTAAACTCATAGACTTTAGCATCGCCTCCCTACTGCCGAGAGAAACTCAAGAAATTCAAAATCCCAACGTTTTAGAAGGAACCCTCGCCTATATTTCTCCCGAACAAACCGGACGAATGAACCGAGGTATTGACTACCGCACCGACTTTTATTCTCTAGGAGCCACATTTTACGAACTGCTAACAGGAAAACTGCCATTTGAATGTGACGATCCGATGGAGTTGCTTCACTGCCATATTGCCAAAAAACCTCCTTCAATTAACAGCCAAGAAATCCCACAGGTAGTGTCGGATATGGTGATGAAGTTGATGGCAAAAAATGCCGAAAAGCGCTATCAAAGTGCCTTGGGCTTGAAGAATGACTTAGAACGATGTTTGCAGCAGTGGCAAGCAACTGGGAACATTGAGACTTTTGAGTTAGGAACGCGGGATGTATGCGATCGCTTCCTGATTCCTGAAAAGCTTTATGGTCGAGAAACTGAAGTCCAAACCCTGTTGAGTGCTTTCGATCGCGTGGCGAAGGGCACATCAGAATTAATGCTGGTCGCTGGGTTCTCCGGGATTGGTAAAACGGCAGTCGTCAACGAGGTGCATAAACCCATTGTCCGGCAACGGGGCTATTTCATCAAAGGCAAATTCGACCAGTTCAACCGCAACATTCCATTCTCGGCATTTGTCCAGGCATTCCGGGATTTTATGGCACAGTTACTCAGTGAAAGTGATGCCAAAATCCAAGAATGGAAAACCAAAATTCTCGAAGCACTCAGTGACAACGGACAAGTCATTATTGAAGTTATTCCCGAACTAGAACGGATTATTGGACAACAACCTCCCGCCCCAGAATTATCGGGGATTGCGGCTCAAAATCTCTTTAATTTGCTCTTCCACAAATTCATTTCTGTCTTTACGACAAAAGAGCATCCCTTGGTGATGTTTTTGGATGACTTACAATGGGCGGATTCGGCATCGCTGAAGTTAATGCAATTGCTTGTTAATGAGTCGCAATTAGGTTATCTGTTGCTGCTGGGAGCCTATCGGGATAATGAAGTCTCACCAACCCATCCCCTGATGTTGACCCTAGATGAAGTTAGTAAGGCAGGAACAGCGCTCAACACCATTACATTAGCACCGCTCGACAAAATCAGTTTGAATCAATTGGTAGCGGATACGCTAGTTTGTTCTCCTAACTTGGCACAACCGCTGACCGAATTGGTATATCAAAAAACTCAAGGCAACCCATTTTTTTCGACGCAGTTTCTGAAAGCCTTGCATCAGGATGAATTGATTAGTTTTGATATCAAAGCGGGACATTGGCAGTGCGATATTAGCAAAGTTCGAGAGGCAGCACTGACCGATAATGTAGTGGAATTTATGGCGCAGCAGTTGCAGAAGTTGCCCAGAGAAACTCAGGATGTTTTAAAATTAGCCGCTTGCATTGGCAACCAGTTCGATCTGGCAACATTGGCAATTGTTTCAGAGAGTTCTGAGACTGAAACCGCAACGGCATTGTGGAAAGCTTTACAGGAAGAGCTGATTATTCCCCAAAGTGAAGTTTATAAATTTTATGTAGGCGCAGAACAGGCGATTTCTGAAGCAACTTCTCAAACCGTTGCCTATCGTTTCTTGCACGATCGCGTCCAACAAGCCGCCTATTCACTCATTCCCGATTCAGATAAAAAAGCAACTCATCTCAAAATCGGACAGTTACTCCAGCAAAATTTATCAGAAATAGAGCAAGAGGAAAAACTCTTTAATATTGTCAGGCATTTGAACCAAGGAGAAGAGTTAATTACCCAACATAGCGAACGAGAAGCATTAGCTCAACTAAACTTTAAAGCGGCACAGAAAGCCAGAAGTTCTACAGCTTATGCTGCCGCAAGAATCTATGTACAAACAGGGATTGAGTTACTGACAGCTAACTGCTGGCAAAGTCAGTATGAATTGACTCTAAACCTCTATGTTGCTGCTACCGAAGCTGCTTATTTGAATGCTGACTTTGACAATATGGAAAAAATGGCAGGACTGGTGTTGCAAAAAGCTCAGTCGATTTTAGACAAAGTTAAAATTTACCAAATTTCAATCACTGCACAGACAGCTCAGGGCAAAATATTAGAAGCGATCGCAGTGGGGAGAAACGCGCTAAGACAATTAGGAGTTGAACTCCCCACTGAACCTGACGAAGCCTCGATCGGTAAAGCACTACAAGGCTTGGGTACCCAACTCCAAGACAGACGGATTGAAGAACTAGCTAATTTGCCAGTAATGACCGATGCTAAGGCTAAGGCAGCAATGGAAGTGATGGCAATGTTGTTTTCACCTATTTTTATTGGAATACCAGGTTTGCTGCCCCTACTTAGCTCCGCTATGGTGAGTTTATCGCTCTCGTTTGGGAATACATCCGCATCGACGGTAGGGTATGTAATTCATGGGATGGTGCTGTGTGCCTTTTTCGGAGATGCAAAAACAGGCTATGGTTTTGGCAAATTGGCGATCTCATTATTTGACCAGTTCAATGTACAGGAATTTAAATCCGTAATTGCCAATTTATTTGGAAGCTTTGTTCAGCATCACCAAGAAGCCGTAAGGGCAACGATACCGGTGTTGAAAGCTGGATATACGGCGGGTATGGAAACTGGGGATTTTCTTAGCGCTGGCTTCAGTATATTGGATTATTTCTACGCCAACTTTTTCAGTGGGGTAGAACTCGACACTTGGGAACCGGAAATAGCAGGTTATAGCACTGCCTTGGCTCAGGCAAAACAATATACTCCTCTAGCTTATTTGGATATGAAGCAGCAGACGGTACTGAACTTGACTGAAGCCGTTAGTCAACCGGATTGCTTAATGGGCCCGGCCTACGATGAAACCGTGATGCTTCCTAAGCACTATCAGGATAATGAACTCAGTGCGATCGCTCTTGTCTACATTTATAAACTGCTGCTTGCCTACTCATGGGGCAATTATCCGGCTGCCTTAAACCATATTTGCCAAGCCAAGCCGTATTTAATGGCATTATCGGGATTGGTTCATATTCCCGTTTTCCATTTCTATGCAGCTCTGACGCACCTGGCGCTCTTCTCCACACAGCCCGAAACCGAGCAAGCTGAAGTTCTCGCCCTTGTGGAAACCCATCAAACTACTCTGCAACAGTGGGCGCAAAATGCTCCGATGAATCATTTGCATAAATGGTATTTAGTTGAGGCTGAGCGGCAACGGGTTTGGGGCAATAAAGCTGAGGCAATAGATTTGTACGATCGCGCCATCAAACTAGCTAAAGAAAATCAATTCCTCAACGAAGAAGCATTAGCCAACGAACTCGCCGCCAAGTTCTACTTGGACTGGGGCAAAGAAAAAGTTGCCGCAGGCTATATGCAGGAAGCGTATTACTGTTATGCCCGTTGGGGAGCTAAAGCCAAAGTTGAACACCTAGAACAACGCTATCCCCAATTACTTCAGCCTATCCTGAATCAGCCCAAACTTCGCTTTAATCCTCTAGAGACGCTGGCAACGATTAGCCACTCTTCGCACACTTCCAGTAATAGCAGCACCAGTATTTCCGATGCCCTTGATTTCGCCTCGATTGTGCAAGCCGCTCAAGCTTTATCCAGTAAAATTCAGCTTGATGAATTACTCGACACCCTCAATCAAATTATTTTGAAAACTTCTGGGGCCGAAACTTGTGCTTTGCTACTTCCCCATCAGGATGAATGGCAAATCCGGGCAATAACTCACATCAATCTAGATAACCAGCCACCCACAACCTTACTGCAAACCCAGCCTCTAGATGGCTCGGCAGTGATTCCGCTCAAGCTGGTTTATTATGTCAAACACACCCTGGAAACTGTGGTTATTGAAGGCGGCAAAACCGATATTCCCGGTTTGATGAATGACTGTGCGCTCCAGTATCACTATCAGAGTATGCTATGTACTCCGATTCTCGATCGCGGGAATTTAGTTGGCATACTTTATCTGGAACATCGATCGACAAAAGGAGTGTTTACTCGCGATCGTCTCCTCGTCCTCAACTTCCTCTGCACTCAGGCTGCCATTTCCCTAGAAAATGCGCGATTGTATCAGCAAGCCCAAGACTATGCCTACCAGGTGGAACAATCACAACTGCAATTAGTACAGAGCGAAAAAATGTCCGCCTTGGGCAATTTAGTAGCGGGGGTAGCCCATGAAATTAATAATCCAGTCGGATTTATTTCTGGTAATATTCATGAAGCGATCGCCGCCGTCAAAGATATTACAGAATACCTGCAACTCTACCAAGAAAAATTTTCCAGTCCGGGTGACGAAATCGAAGAAAAAGCAGAAGAGATGGACATTGAATATCTCTTAGAAGATTTACCCAAAATGTTGAATTCTATGCAAGTCGGGTGCGATCGCATCCAAGGTATCAGCACCAGTCTTCGTACCTTTTCCAGAGCCGACAAAGACTACAAAATTCCTTTCAATATTCATGACGGAATTAACAGTACGATCTTGATTCTCAAACACCGATTGAAAGCCAACGAACAGCGTCCAGCTATTCAAGTAGTGAAAGAGTACGGGAACTTGCCCTCAGTGGATTGCTTCCCCGGACAATTAAATCAGGTGTTTATGAATATATTGGCCAATGCCATTGATGCACTGGAAGAATCAAATCTGGAACGGAGTTTAAAGAAGATTAAAGCCCCAGCCAATTGCATCACGATTCGCACCGAAATGAAGTCTAAGGAGTGGGTGACGATTCGCATTTCTGACAACGGGCTAGGGATATCAGATGAGATAAAAGGTCATATTTTTGACCACTTATTTACAACTAAAGGTGTTGGTAAAGGCACGGGATTGGGTTTGGCGATCGCACGGCAGATTGTAGTTGAGAAACACTCTGGTATGGTAGAAGTGAGCTCAACTTTAGGTCGAGGTACAGAATTTACGATTTCAATTCCATGTTGATTGTTACCTTGGTAATTTATAGCCCAATACGGTTCACTTAAGACAGATCTCCCTGGCACACCCCTTCAAAAGGGGGGGACAAGAATGCCCTCTTGCGTCCCCCTTGCTTTCGGGGGATTTAGGGGGATCTCCGGGGCATAAATATGTTAAGTGAACCGTATTGATTTATAGCCAATTTTTGGATTTTTCTTAAAAATTGAAAGTTTTTTACACCCCACTTGATAATTTATAGTGAGCGATGACTTCTGCCAAATTTTTGATACTTCCCTCGGACTAATTCATAAAGGAATCTCGATCGCAAATTCCGTACCTTCTCCTACGGTGGAACGGCAGCTCAAGGCTCCGGCGTGTTTTTCCGCGACAATTCGGTAACTGATGGCTAACCCCAAACCAGTGCCTTTTCCCATCGGTTTGGTTGTGAAAAACGGGTCAAATAATCGGCTCCGCACGTCTTCTGTCATGCCGATCGCATTATCGGCAATGCGGATGCAAATACTATTTTCGTTTAGGGCTTCTGTGCGAATGCTAATAGTTGGTTTCCAATCGTCGCCGTCGGCTGCTGTTAGCGAATCCATCGGAGAGGATCGCCTTTTTTGGTTGTAAGCATCTTCCAAGGCGTCAATACTGTTGCTAAGCAGGTTCATAAATACCTGATTTAGCTGACCTGCATAACATTGAATCAAAGGGATTTTACCATAGTTTTTGATTATTTTAATTTCGGGATAGTCGCCTCTGGCTCGCAGTTTGTTGTGCAATATTAAGAGCGTATTATCTATGCCTTCGTGAAGGTTAGTAGGTTTTTTTGCCGAGTCGTCTAAACGCGAGAAATTTCGTAAGCTCAGAACTATTTCGCGAATGCGATCTGCTCCCATTTTCATCGAAGATAATATTTTTAGTAAATCTTCTCTTAGAAATTCTAAATCGATATTTTCAATACATTCTTGAACTTCTACCACGGGCTGAGGATAGTGTTTTTGATAAAGTTCCACAAGCTGCAACAAGTCTCGGATATATTGGCTGGCGTAGGAAATATTGCCGTAGATAAAACTGACAGGGTTATTAATTTCGTGAGCTACTCCAGCTACCATTTGACCGAGACTTGACATTTTTTCGGTATGAATTAGGTGAGCTTGAGTTTCTCGAAGTTCTTTGAGAGCGATTTCTAGCTGCTGGGCTCTGTTGTTGGCGATCGCCTCGGAGAGCCGCAAAGCATCCTCCGCTGCTTTGCGCTCTGTCATATCAAAAATGGCGCCGTTGAGGGATAAAACTTCACCGTCTGCGTTGAAAAGGGCTTGACCTTTCTCTGCAACCCACCGCACATTTCCGTCGCAGTGCATCAGGCGATATTCGATGATGTAAGGTTGTTTTGTCTTAATAGCCCGATCGATAATTGTCTCGATCTGCTGGGCGTCATCGGGATGAACTATACTAGGAAAAGCCTGCACCGGTTGAACCATAAAATTAGCTGCGGGATAGCCGGAAATAGCTTCTATGCCGCTGCTGATAAAAGTTACCCTCGATCGCCCAGCAGCACTGCACCGGTAAACCGCACCGGGAATGCTAGAAACTAATGATCTAAATTCTTCTTCCCTTTCTCGCAAAGCTGCCTCAATCCGCTTGCGTTCGCTAATGTCACGAGCAAACGCGCACTGATATTCTTTGCCGTTAAATTCCAAATGGTTGATCGTAATTTCTACCGGAAAAATGCGACCGTACTTAGTGAGGTGGTGAACTTCAATATTAACCGAACCGCAGCGTTTTAAGACTTTCCAGTGCAAACTCCAAGCAGTTTGGGGAAAATCTGGATTGATGTCGTGCACGGTCATTGAGAGCAATTCTGCAGCAGCATATCCCAATGAAGTGCAAGCAGCGTCGTTGACGTACAAAAATTTACCGTCGGGCCCGATCCAGAATATCGCATCTGCCGATCGGTCGATCGCAAATTGAGTCAGTTGCAACTTTTCCTCAACTCGGTGGCGATCGGCAATTTCTTTTTCTAACTGTTCGTTAAGCGAATTGAGAGCTAAAGTGCGATCGACAATAGTATCCGAAGGATAAAAATTGAGCGCTTGTTTTGCCAATTCTCCTTTATCGATATCATGCTGGTGCTGATTTTGTTCTACCTGTTTTAACGACTGTTGTTGAAATTTTTCTTTTTGATTTAAACCAGACTCGGCAAGTGCTTTGGGCATCAGGGCGAGGGCGGTTGCGGCTAAAAGCCAAGAAATCAAAGCACTTGCAGCTTTGAGAGTTACCGACAGCCAATATATGGAATGCCAAAGCGTCCAAACTTCCGTCAATTTAGCCGCGCCCCAGGCAAAAAAAACAAGGGCAAACACCCGGAAAATCTTGCGGTGAGAACCTTGGCGGGTAAAATAAACTAAAGATAGGGCGATCGAGCAATAAGCCAGTGCTGTCAGCGAGTCAAAAACAGCGTACAATCGCAACTCCGGCACGACGTTGCAGGCGAGTGTAGAAGATACAGCAAGTGTGGAAAAAAAAATTGTTAATTGTTCTTGCATAAAGTTCAAGAAAAAAATTATCTGTACCAATGCAAATCCGCTCAAATCTAATTATTTGATTTCGGCTAGTGAAATATTTACATAATTATATACTTTTTTCATTTTTATGAAACAGCTATTTTTTCAGGAAATGTCAAAACTGTCGAGGTTGGGTGCTGGGAACGAAGCTTTTCCCAAGTATGAGCAATGGTGAGCCTCACGGCTAGCAACGCTTACGTTGCTCCCTGTGACGGAATACAGAGGTTAGCCTACCTATTGATTCAGAAACATTTAAATTGTTAATGATCACTATTAAATTTTCTTTTAGATTACTTAAGCAGTGAGCCAGGGGTTTTTAACCGCTGGCTCACTGATGGACTAGCAGACTTTTAAGGCAGAGAAAATCTCAATTTTTCCGCTGGAAATCCACAATTAAGCACCGCCCAGCACCCAATGCACCAAAGTCCGAACTCCAAAACCGGTAGCCCCAGGGCCATTGTAGCCATTTTCTTTGTCACTCCAAACCGTGCCGGCAATATCTAAATGCGCCCAAGCAGTATCCTTGACAAACTGCTTCAAAAATAGCGCCGCCGTAATCGAACCGCCGGGACGTGGGCCAGTATTTTTCATATCGGCGTGCAATGCTTTCAAGCCCTCAAAATATTTTTCTTCCATCGGCATCCGCCAAAATTTTTCGCCGGCCAATTCTGAGGCTGCGACTATTTCGGCGGCGACGCTATCTTGAGGACTCCACAAACCCGCGATGTCGTCGCCTAAAGCAATTACGCAGGCCCCGGTTAGAGTTGCTAAATCGACAATCGCGTCAACTCCCAATTTATCAGCAAATACCAAAGCATCAGCCAGGGTTAAACGCCCTTCAGCGTCAGTATTGTTGACTTCAATTGTTTTGCCGTTGGAAGCTGTAAGGATGTCTCCAGGGCGCATGGCGCGGCCGCTAATCATGTTTTCAGTGACGGCGCTGATAAAGTGAACTTCCACATCGGGTTTGATGTGCCCGATCGCCTTTGCCGCTCCCAAAGTAGCCGCAGCGCCGCCCATATCTACTTTCATCATTTCAATGCCACTGCCCGCACCTTTGATGTTCAAACCGCCAGAATCAAAGGTCAATCCTTTGCCCACGATTGCTATTTTGCGGCGCGGTGTGCCTTCGGGTTTGTAAGTTAAGTGGATAAATTTCGGTGGTAAATCAGATGCTAGGGCTACGCCGAGAAAGGCTCCCATCCCTAGTTTTTCACAGTCTTCCCGCTCCAATATTTCTAATTCTAAACCGCATTCGGCAGCCAGACTTTGAGCAGTTTCTGCCATGGTAATCGGGGTGACAAAATTTGCCGGCGCTGCGACTAATTCCCGTGCTAAAATGACTCCGGCAGTGATTTGGCGGGCGCGGGCGATCGCACTTTCGGTACCGGCAAAACCGAGCAAATGAATTTGTTCGACTTGCGGGCTTTTGTCTTCATGTTCCGATTTGAAACGGTTGTCTTGATTCAAGGAGAGTTCTACACCTTCGGCGATCGCGCTTGCTGTAGAATCCGGCGCGCTTTTCCATACAGGAAAGCTAATTCCGAGGGTTTTGCATTTCTCTTTTTTGGCTAACTTGGCGCAAACGCCTGCTGCTTGCCGCACGGTGTCTAATTTTAAGTCCTCTGTTTTGCCCAAACCGACGATCGCAATTTTGCGAATGGGATTATTGCCGCCGACACGGGCGATCGCGCTCGTGCCCGCTTTGCCCTTAAAATCTACTTCCAGTAACAGCTCTTTCAATGTGCCTGCAAGCTTTTCATCTAATTGTGCCAAGTCGCCGGTGAGTTCCAGGGCGTCCTCAAACAGACCAATTGCCAGGGCGTCTCCCGTCCAAACAGAGCGGGGCGTATCGGTGACTAGAAATTCCATGTTTTGATTTAGAGTTGAGATTTTAGACTTTAGATTGTACTTTTTGACACCCCCCCGGCCCAAGCGCGAGGGATTCTAGCGGTTATCTAAGACGAGGCTGAAGCCGTCGTCAAAGACGCATCACCAGTTAAGGGACTGTCATTGACCCCATCCTCTGAATCAACGATTTCCATTGCAGACACCGCTTTCTGAAGATTCAAAGGACACGCAAATCCTACCCACTGCCCAATATTTTGCGAAGCGTTCCAGTCCGCGTTACAGCGATACCCATCAAATCCTTTGAATTGGTGCTTGACTCGTTTGCCGATAACACCATTTCGATGATCCGATTTACTGGTATAGGGTGCCGGCACCGACTCAACGGGAACACCTGCACGAATCGCTTTATAGCGGGTGAAGATTTCAAGCTGATAGAACGCCCAAGCATCTCGGTTCTGAGCTGCATCCGATTTGGTTTTCTTGCGTTGCTTTGAGGTACTTCTGATTTCAGAAAGATCCTCAAACCGCAATCCCATTCCGAAGTATGAAGCAAACTGAACCAACTGCCTAGAAATCTCGTGATTGATCTGCGTCATGATGCGACGCTCACGCGATTCTAGCTGCTTAACCTTTTTCAGCTTTTTCGCTTCTTGGAGAACCTTACGGGTTTTCTGAAACCGTCGTCGGGCGGCTTTAACTTTGCGACCATTCCAGAACTTGCCGAAGGAGTTGGGCAGTGCTGCGACTGCAATATTGTTTTGTCCTCGATCGACTCCAATCCAACCTTTAACATCACCTGCATCGGGAACTTCCATCGATACAGAAATGAGTGCATACCAAACACCTTTTTTGGACTTGCATAGCTTCAGACTGCCTAATTTGGCAGAACCTTCGATCGCTTTATCCAAAACTTCGGTATGCGAGGCGGCATGAACATCAAGAGGAATTCTTCCTTTCCGCCCTCGATAGAGACTGAAAGAGACAGTGAATAAATTGCCAGACTTGACAACCTCATAACCTTGGTTGTTCACTTCAAGCCACATTTGCTTAAAGTGCTTCACCTTAGTTTTTGCATGGGTGTTCCGAATGGTTTGATTGATCCACATCGATCCAATCTCAATATGTCTAAACGCGGCACTCGTCAGCTTTTTACGATCCTTGTTGTCAACTGCCAGCAAATCATTTGCAACAGCCGTATTGACGGCGGTGAGCCGCTCAAATTCAAGTGCTTTGCAGGCATTCAACCTGTGAAACGGAAGCTTTAACGTTAGTGTTAGTTGAGCCATATTAAGAACGACCTTAACTTGACCTGTTAATTGTATCCTGCAAATAGTCGTAGGATATGAAGAATGGTTAAAGATCCGACCCATACTGCGGGAAGACAGCCTGTTGTTAGCTTTCCTCCGTCGGCCCCAGCACGGAGGCTCTAAGCATAAGTTTTGGTAGTGAGTGGTTTGTCGTTTTTTCGCAGGTGCGGGCAAATAGATCGATCGCACAAATTCCCCGCTCCGCATCTAAATAAATTCTGCTACTATATCAGCCAAGTCCGCCTGCTTTTCGGATCTCGCACCAATCTCAATAATCTGTTTGAGGGCCGGCCCACTCGTGCCCGCCCCACTGTTAACATTTATTTCTCGTGGAACAGGCATCCTGCCTGTTATGGCGTGGAACAGGCATCCTGCCTGTTATGGCGTGGAACAGGCATCCTGCCTGTTATGGCGTGGAACAGGCATCTTGCCTGTTATGGCGTGGAACAGGCATCCTGCCTGTTATGGCTCTTGACAAACGATCGATTATCTATTCTTATTCTCTTAAATTTTCCCATGCTAAAACGACGCCGGGCCCGATTTTCTGTTTTAATCAGCGTTTCAGTTTGCGTTATTGCGATCGGCTCTTTGGTTGCTGCGATGAAATGGATGGGTTTGGGCTCATTCCAGAAGGCCGAGCAGCCCCTAGAGGCAGCGAATTCCGAATCGCAAGTCAAGATGCTGGTGTCGCTGTCACCGAGCGAGCGATCGGCGAAATTAGTTCAACTCGCAGCTACTCAGTCTGCAAGTACAAACCCGCAGCAGCAAATCTCCCCTCAAAGCCGCGCCCGCTACCTGCTTGCCAGCGATTTAATCCAGCAAGGAAATGCCGCCAAAGCATTAAACTTATTGGACAAATTAGAGCAAGAATATCCGGTTTTAGCTGCTCACATTGCCTTAAAAAGAGCGGAAGCCTACCAATTGAGCGGCGACAAAGGCAAAGCCCAAAAAGCTTGGGAGGAACTGCTCAAAAACTATCCGAGCGACCCCGTAGCAGCGGAAGCTTTATATGTTTTAGGCAAGTCAAAACCGGAATATTGGCAACAGGCAATTACTGAATTTCCCGCTCATCCCCGCAGCGTAGAAATTGCCATGAGCAAGTTAAAAGAAAATCCCAATCAGCCGGATTTGATGCTGCTAGTAGCTAAATACGGTCATTATGTCAAAGACTACGGGACAATTTTGGAACAACTGGTGCAGCGAAACAGCACCGCTTTGAAACCGGAAGATTGGGAAGAAATTGCCTTTGGCTATTGGGAAAAACAAGATTACGGCAAAGGAGCTATTGCTTACGGGAAAGCTCCCCGCAACGCCAAAAATATTTACCGAAAAGCTCGCGGTTTGTGGCTCGAAGGAAAAATCCCGGAATCGAGAATTGCCTATCAAGAATTAGTGCGGGAGTTTCCCGATGCCGAAGATACTGGTTTGGGTTTAATTCGGCTATCGCGCTTGAGCGAACCGAAAGAAGCAATCGTTTTGCTCGATCGAGTTATTAGCAAATTTCCCAATTATGCCCCCGAAGCTTTGTTAGATAAATCCCAACTTCTCGACAAAGCACGCAGTGGTCAATCCGCCTCAGATACCCGCAAGTTGCTCTTGACAAAATACAATAATTCTGATAAAGCAGGCGAATTGCGGTGGACGATCGCCCAGCAGTTTGCCAAAGGCGGAGATTTAAAATCAGCTTGGCAGTGGGCGAGAGAATTAACCACCCACAATCCAGACAGCGAACAAGCTCCAGAAGCAGCATTTTGGGTCGGAAAATGGGCACAGCAACTCGGCCGCGAACAAGACGCCAAGACCGCATTTGACTACACTATTTTACGCTATCCAGAATCATATTTTGCGTGGCGATCTGCTGTATTTCTCGGCTGGCCCGTAGGCGACTTTACCACAGTCCGAGACTTGTCTCCCAATGTAGTGCGACCCCCTCAGCGCCCCGAACCAACCGCCGGTTCTCCTGCATTGAAAGAACTCTATCAATTAGGTCAAGATAGAGATGCTTGGACGCTATGGCAAGTAGAATTTATCGACCGCGTAGAACCAAGTATTGCCGAACAGTTTACCGACGGTTTAATGCGAGTTGCAGTCGGAGACAATTTAGACGGTTTGTGGATGGTTGGTAGTTTGCGGCAGCGCGATAAACCAGATGATAGAACCCAATACCTAGAACTCAGACAGCAACCGATTTATTGGCAAGCACTTTATCCTTTTCCTTACTTAGAAACTATTGTCAAATGGTCGCAAGAACGCAAAATAAATCCAGTATTAGTAACAGCATTAATCCGGCAAGAATCGCGGTTTATGCCCGCAATCAAATCATCAGTTGGCGCCACTGGTTTAATGCAAGTAATGCCGGAAACAGCAGCTTGGGTTGCTGCACAAATCAGCCTTAAAAAGTATTCATTGGAGAATGTGGACGACAACGTTAAACTCGGTACGTGGTATTTGGATCACACTCACGACGAGTACAAGAATAACTCGATGTTAGCTGTGGCGAGTTACAATGCCGGGCCGAATGCAGTAGCAGATTGGTTGAAGAGGTTTAGTTTTAGTGATCCGGATGCTTTTGCGGAAAAGATTCCGTTTCCTGAAACGAAAGGATACGTAAAATCGGTGTTTGAGAATTACTGGAATTATCTGCGGATTTACAATCCTGAAGTTAATCAGTTAATGACTGAGCATTATGCGGCTTCTCAGAAAAAAGCCAAGCCTTAGTTAAGTTGTAGGGTGCGTCAGCAGTGCGTTATTCGATGGATAACTGATGGTTCAAAGCTGACGCACCCTACTAACTAATCGAGTTCATCGGGATCGATATTTAACTCGCGGAGTTTTGCTGCTAGTTTTTGAGCTCGCTGTTCAGATTCGGCCGCTCGCTGTTCAGCTTCAGCCACTCGCTGTTCAGCTTCAGCCGTTTGTTGTTCAGATTCAGCCGTTTGTTGTTCAGCTTCCTCTTGCGGAGTCAGAATTAACTCCCCTTCGAGTGTAAACCAGCGCAACCAAGTGCGATCGATCTTTTCATAACTTCCCTGCCACAAACCCAAACTCAATCCTAACTGAGGAATTGGCAAACCTCCGCCGATAAGTTCTGCCTGTTCGTAAACACCAGCCACCAAGCGAAATCCTAGAATTTCATTTGTTGTGCCACTAAAAACAACGTAGTAAGGAACGCGCAGAATCTGCTCATAAACATACCATTTTGTCGGTGGTCTTCCGGTTTGGCTAACTGTGCGACCTAAATCTTCATCTGCCGTACTGGGAGATAGCAATTCAACTGTAACAAACGGGCTAACTTGTTCTTGCCACATCACGTAACTGAGACGTAGATTTTCGCCTTCGTAGAGTCTCGGTACGCCCAAAACAGCAAACCAATCAGGACGTTTGTACCAATTGGAATGTCGCAAATCGTAATAAAGGTTGAGGTCAATACCAACAAAAACCTCATCTAAATCAACATTAACAGGCCTAAAGGTGTGCCGCAATAAAGGCGACTGGTAGCAATGATATTCGTCAGGCAAACCAGCTTCCTCCGGGTCTTCGCTTGGTAAATCATACATTGTCGGCAGAGTTTGCCGGGGCGAAAGTGGCGGGTCAGTCTGAGGGAGAAAACGAGTCTTTTCAATCATATTTGCACTCATAATTTGAGGACTCTATGGCATGGGGCGTTGCTTCTAGCCCGGAACAGGCCGGAAAGCCTGTTCCACAAAATGAGATTATCAAATAAATTAGCGGCATCCCAAGGAATCGCGAGTAGAAATTCCTGTTTGGGAATTAATACCGCTGGCTTTTGTGCACAATTCTTTAACTTGTGCGCCGTCCATAATTGCGTCCGTAAAGTCAGCGCCGGTGATATCAGCTTCCTCAAAAGTAGAACGTAGCAAAATTGTTTCCACTAAAATTGCATCGCTTAAATCGGCCTTAGTAAATTTAACTTGATCTATCATTGCATTAGTTAAATTGGCTCCGTGCAAATTCGCCTCAGTCATCACCGAAGCGCTCATAATTGCTCCGCGCAAATCGGCATTAGAAAAATTAGTTAAGTCCATATTAGCGTTAGAAAATTCAGCGGTTCGCAGCATTTGACCCGAAAAATCGCGTCTTGTCAGTTCGGCGTTGCTAAAGGAGAGGGGAGGAGGGTAATATTTAGATTGAGCCTGGGCTGACCGCGGCAGGATGAAGATAGTTAGCGCCAAGAGGAATGCTGCTAGTTGCCGGAGTTTCATAAGTCTGATATTCTTGCAAGGTGGGTATTTCGTAGTGTATCCCGAACTTTGGTCGATCGACTAAACAGTTACACTCTTAATTAATAGTGATGGAGATGAAAAAAAACATATGCTAAGTTTTTTCTTAACTTGGATAGTAGCAGCGGTATCGCTAGTCATTACCGCTAACATTGTACCAGGTATCGCAGTGGTTAGCTTTCCGGCGGCGATGGTGGCTGCTGTGGTTATCGGATTGGTGAACGCGGTTGTCCGGCCGATCCTTACACTGCTGACTCTGCCTTTGACTATTATTACTTTAGGTTTGTTTTTGTTTGTTGTGAATGCAATCTCGCTTTCTCTAGCTTCCTGGTTGGCGGGTGTGTTCAGTATCGGCTTTGCGGTTAACGGTTTTTGGCCGGCTTTGTTTGGTTCGATTGTTTTGTCATTCGTTTCTGGGTTGATCGGTCGATTTGTGAATGCCGATACTTTGGCTCAGTAATACATTATCCCAGATAGTCGATCGCACAAACTGCAACCGCCACTGTTACCGCAGAACCGACTTTAACCCCTCCTTGTAAAAGGGGGGGATTTTTGCTGCGAAATATTTGTTTAGGGACTAAAAGCCTTTTCTGGGCGGGCAGGATGCCCACCCCACAAGCAGATTCACTCTTTGTGGAACAGGCATCTTGCCTGTTCTTGAGAATTGTGGAAGATATCAGTTCGATCGCACAAAGTGCAGCAGCTTCTGCTACGCTGGGCGTCCCGACTTCTTTGAGTGCAATATTTGAAGGATTGGGGACTTCTACGGAACTTAAAATGTCAGCAGCAAAGGTTTTTAACGGCCAGTTTCGCGCTTGACAAAGTTCCAGCAAGCCGAGTTCACCTGCTTTAGTGTCTATTGTAGCAATCCCTGCGATCGCACTTTCCGCTAAATGATAACCGCGACAGACATTTTGAATCGCAGTTTCGATTAATTCTCGCGCTGTTCCCCGTTCGCAACCTATCCCTACCCACAACACTCTCGGATGCCACTGAACCTTTGGCAAAACAGATTCCGGCGAAAATCTTCTCTGGGTGAAACTAATCCAAATTCTAGCTTTGATAGTTGAGAGATTTTCCCCCTCCCAATACAAAGAATGTTTTTCTGGCAGACTGTTTTGCCACAAAGTAGAACCAACTTCTTGAATTACTTCTACAGTTTCTCCTCTAGCAAGAGCCGCCGCCACTCCTGTCCAGTCACCTTCGCCGCGCCGCCAGCCGCTGGGAATGTCTAGCATATCTAAAGTAAATTTATCGCTCATTATTCAGTTATCTATTCTGTAGTTTCACGGCGACCGCAATCTTAAAAAAAAATAACACTCTGTTTAGTGAAAATTTTGGTATAATTGTAGCGCAAACTACAAAAAACCCAACATTTAAGATGGTAGAACTAAATCAGTTACTGTTAGAGCTTGAAAGCAACCTCAAATGGGAAGGACTTATAGAAGAATGGACAGAACGCCGGGAAAGTTGGGTTAGCGATGCGGCAGCATCAGTTAACCTGACATATCTAGCAGAATTGCTAGTTGAATTGGAATCTAACTTGCAGTGGGAATCGGTGGATATTCAGTGGCAAGAGCGCCGGGAAAGTTGGGTAGAAGAATGTCTGGGAGCATCGATTGTTCAAGAAGTATCAAGTTTATTGCTGGAACTTGAAACCAATATAAATTCGGAAGCTATGGCTGATGAATGGCAGCAGAATCGCGATAATTGGGTACAGCAAATGCACAATTTTAACGAGTAGTTTCGACGAGTCAGAGCCTGTAGATATTGCGTTTTCAGGCTCTAAAATTTCCTAATGACTAATGATGCATCTTTCTGCCAAACCGCATTCAGAAAAATATCAGCGAGTCCTTCAGCCATTATAGCAATCCTAAATGAATCGTAAAAAGATGTAGGGGTAGTGCCCCCGTGCCTACCCTGCCCCCGTGCCTACCCTGCCCCCGTGCCTACCCTGCCCCCGTGCCTACCCTGCCCCCGTGCCTACCCTGCCTCATGGGGCAACCACGGTGGGTTTGCCCCTACAAGAATTACACAAATGATTTAGGATTGCTATACCTGCATTTGCTGCCAAGAAACATTCGGCTCCATAATCGTATTTTGACTGAATGGCGCGACTGCAAACATTCCCAAAAATACCTCAGCGACAATCTTCGGATTCATCTTTGGATAAACTTGTTTTTCCATCACCGTTTCCAAATAAAGCCTCAGCCACATAGCTCATTATAAAAAAACAACAGTCTAAATCAATAAAATTTGTACAAATATAGCACAAACTGCAAACAAGACAAAATTTAATATGGTAGAACTAAACCAATTACTGTTAGAGTTTCAAGCCCACCTAAACTGGGACGCAGTGACGGAAGAATGGAAAGAACGTCGCAACTGTTGGATGAGCGAGGTGTCAGCCACAATGAACGAAAAACACCTAGCCCAATTGCTAGTTGAATTAGAATCAAATTTTCAGCGAGAAGCGGTACAAAGTCTCTGGAAAATGATCCGGGAAAGTTGGATAAAAGAAGGTCATATAGCATCGACGCTTGAAGAAGTATCAAGTCTATTGCTGGAACTTGAAAGCAATACAACTTGGGAAGTAATGACGGATGAATGGCAGGAAAATCGAGAGAATTGGGTACAGCAAATGTATAAATTTATAGAGTAATAATTCACTTAGTCAAAATCAAGTTTCATGGTGAATGATGTCCCTCCTGTGCGGTTGATTGTCTCGCTTCCCTCAATTACTTTAAATCCCGATCGCTCGTACAAACTCAGGGCTCGATTCGAGCTTCTGACACTCAGGGATAGCGATCGATAAGAGACTTGTGCTGCTGACAACAAACGAGCCAGCAACTGCGTTCCTACACCCTGATTTCTATATTCTGGAAGAACGGCGATCGCCAATTCCGGGGTAGTATCGTCAACCCAGCCAAACCCCTTGTCATCCTCTGTAAACAAACGCACCCAGGCGGCTCCTACAGGCTGGCTGTCGTTCAATTCGATCGCTGCGAAGCCCAGATCGTTTGCGCGTCCCCAGTTTTTGACATATTTCGCAATTAAAGGATGATTGACAACCGCTTGCACCGTTGATTCGCCTTCTGCTGCCACGTGCGCCGCTTCATACAGCATTTGCCAGAGAAAAGGCTCGTCTTCCTGCGTTAGCGGGCGAATAGAATAGTGCAAAATTTGGCCCATAACAACTTTTCCCTGTGACCCTAATTATTCATCCTTGACTAAAACCCCATTCAGAAAAATATCTGCGAGTCCTTCGGCCATTTCCTGCATTTCCTGCGGAGAAGCATTGGGTTCCATAATCGTATTTTGACTGAAACCTGCGACTGCAAACATTCCCAAAAATACCTGAGCGACAATCTTCGGATTCATCTTCCGATAAACTCCTTTTTCCATCGCCGTTTCAAAGAAAGCCTCAGCCACATCGCTCATTTTTCCGATGACTTCCAACTGAATTCGATCGCGCAAATCCGGGTGAAATTGCGCCTCCAAAAAACACACCCGCATCATGTCGCTATTCTCGCGGATATTCAGCATCCGACGCCGCATCACCTGAGCCACTGCTTTGTAACTGCCCATCTCGCTCAATTCTGTCAGCAAATCCGTCAGCAACTCCACCCATCCTTCCGTCGCCACCTCAATCAAAATAGCTTTTTTATTATCAAAATGCCGAAATAGCGTACCCTCGGCCACCCCCGCCGCCGCTGCTAAATCGCGAGTTGTCGTGCCATCGTATCCGCTGCGGGCAAACAACCGCTGAGCTGCTTGTAAAATCCGCTTCTTAGTTTCTGTTTCAGAAGGAGGAGACTGATTAAAAATTCGCATGGCTTTGCAATCGGTAATTGGCGACTTGGAACTACGGGTTCGGGACTGAAGGGCGAAATAATGTTAAGTTTTAAGTTGTGCGTGACTTTAATCTTAAACTGGAAGTAGCGCAACAGATCGCTTATGCCCCAAACATCTTTATGCTTAAAAAGCATCTCTTGTTATTCGGCATAAACTTCTTGCCCTTTGACAATCCAAAATCTAAAATCTAAAATCTAAAATCCAATGACCCTTTTGGAGATTTGCTGTATCAGCCTAACATCTGCGGCACAATAGATCGCTTATGCCTCCAAAAATCTTTATCCTTAAAAAAGAATCCCTGGCCACCGAGCACAAACATTTTTTTGTTTGACACTCCACAATCCAAAATCTAAAATCTAAAATCGAATGACCCCGCAGTTCCAAAAACTCCGTAAAGCGAAGCTATCCCGTAGGGAATCGCCCGATCGCCAAACTCGATTCATCGCCTCCCTGCTGGCCGCTGTACTGCTGTGGTGGGGCATTTCTCCCGAAATCGCCCTCGCCCGCCCCAACCCCGCTAGCGGCTCCCAAACAGTCTCTGTTCAACCATCGCTCGATCGAGTAATCAGCCAAGTCAGCGAATTTAAGCTCGACAACGGCATGAAATTCATCGTACTCGAAAGGCCCAGAGCGCCCGTAGCATCGTTTCTGATTCACGCCGATGTCGGCGGCGCAAACGAACCCGACGGTCAAACAGGTGTCGCGCACTATCTCGAACATTTAGCCTTCAAAGGCACGCCAAAAATCGGCACTACCGACTACCAAGCCGAAAAGCCGCTCTTAGAAAAACAAGACCAACTCTTCGAGCAAATGCAAGCAGCCAAGGCCAGCGGCAAAACTCAAGAAGTCGCCACATTAAAAGCAGAATTTGACAAAGTTGAAGCCGAAGCTTCGCAATTTGTCAAGCGCAATGAACTCGGCAAAATAGTGGAACAAGCAGGCGGAGTCGGACTAAATGCCGCTACTTCCACCGACGCCACAATGTATTTTTACAGCCTCCCAGCTAACAAGTTAGAAATGTGGATGTCGCTGGAATCCGAGCGATTTCTAGAACCAGTATTTCGGGAATTTTACAAAGAAAAACAGGTAATTTTAGAAGAGCGCAGGCTGCGAACCGAGAATTCTCCGATCGGACAAATGGTTGAAGTTTTTGCCAACAAAGCTTTCTCTGCTCATCCCTACCGCCGTCCCGTAATTGGCTACAGTGAAGACATTAAAAACCTCAGCCGCAGCGACGTGCAGAAGTTTTTCGAGACTCACTACGTCCCCAGCAAGCTGACTGTGGCGGTGGTAGGAGACGTGAAAGCTGCGGAGGTGAAGCGACTCGCTCAAATTTATTTCGGCCGTTACAAGGCGAAACCAGCGCCTCCAGAATTGCAGATTGTCGAACCTCCCCAAACGCAAACTAAGGAAGTGACGCTGAAATTAAACACTCAACCTTGGTATTTGGAAGGATACCACCGGCCGGCGATGAATCATCCCGACAATGCGATTTATGAAATGATTGGTTCTTTGCTCAGCGATGGCCGCACTTCTCGGCTTTACAAATCTTTGGTTGAACAGCAGCAATTGGCGCTGGCTGCTCAAGGTTTCAGCGGTTATCCGGGGGAAAAGTATCCGAATTTGATGTTATTTTACGCTCAAACTGCTCCGGGCCGCACGGTTGATGAGGTGGCGGCAGCTTTGAGCAAGGAAATCGATCGCCTGAAAACTGAGCCGGTTTCTGCTTTGGAATTGGAGCGCGTGAAAACTCAGGCGAGAGCCGATTTGTTGCGATCGCTCAATTCTAATATGGGCATGGCATTTTCGCTGCTGGACTATCAAGTGAAAACTGGTTCGTGGCGAAATTTGTTCAAGGAATTGGATGCGATCGCGGCTGTTACTCCGGCTGACATTCAGCGTGTCTCTCAGGCAACTTTTCGCCCGGAAAATCGCACGATTGGTAAACTTTTGCCACTGTAAGAAGAAGGCACGACACGGATTTTGACACGAATACACGGATGAATTGTCGAGCGTGAGGCATTCATCAGAAAGAAGAAAGAAAAACTCGTTCTCAGGCCTGCCCATTCCTGATAACTTAAGACTAAAACCCATAATAAATGTCGCTTTTAGTCGAGTCTAGATCCCCCTAAATCCCCCTTATTAAGGGGAGTAGGGGTTGACTTTGAGAACACTCTTGTCCCCCCCTTCTTAAGGGGGGTTAGGGGGGATCTAGACTTCGCTACAAACAAGAGAGACGATCGGTTTAACGTTAAGTTGTCACCAATGGGCAGAGCCGGGGAACGCAGATCCAGAGGCTATGCCTCGCTGTAGAATTGTCACAATATAAAACTTAGGAGAAAGAATGAAAAGGACTAAATTGAGACTGAAAAAAGTAAAGTTATTTCTGCTGTCGCTTTGCTTTTTTACTGTTTCACTTGGCACGTTTAATTTGTTACCTTCCTTTGCGGCGGCACCCAAACACTACGACGAATTAACATTCCCGGCGGTGCCAGAAATTAAACTGCCTAAATACACTCGCTTCGAGCTAAAAAATGGCATCCGGGTGTATCTGATGGAAGACCGGGAACTCCCGCTAATTGGGGGAACGGCGCTATTTCGCACGGGCGAGCGTTTTGAACCTGCCGATAAAATTGGACTGGGAGGTTTGACGGGAGAAGTGATGCGAACTGGCGGTACTAGCCGGCATACGGCTGATGAACTAAATCAATTGCTAGAACAGCGAGCAGCTTCGGTAGAAACGGGGATTGATGTTGCTTCTGGTACGGCTAATTTTAGTGCTTTAGCTGAAGATGTGGAACCAGTGTTTGACTTATTTGCGGAAGTGATTCGGGAGCCAATCTTTGAAGCAGAAAAGTTGGATTTAGCGAAGAACCAAACTCAAGGTGCGATCGCCCGCCGCAATGACGATCCTGACGGTATTACCGGCCGCGAGTTTCAAAAATTAATTTACGGCGATCGCAGTCCTTACGCGCGCACCGTAGAATACAAAACCCTCGCGAATATTTCCCGCGACGATTTGGTGAGTTTCTACCAGAAATATTTCCATCCCAAGAATATGATTTTGGGTATTTCTGGCGATTTTGATACAGCTAAAATGCGATCGCTCGTCGAGGAAAAATTCGGCAACTGGCAACCGAGTCAGAGTGCAGAAGTGCCTGCGCTACCAACGGTATCGCCAGCAAAAGGCGGTGGCGTATTTTTGGTAAATCAGTCGCAATTAAGTCAAAGTTACGTGCAGATGGGACATTTGGGCGGAATGCTCAGCAGTCCAGATTACGGTGCTTTGGACGTAATGAACGGGGTTCTGAACGGTTTCGGTGGCCGTTTGTTCAATAACGTGCGATCGCGCCAAGGCTTAGCTTATTCAGTATACGCGGCTTGGAGTCCGAGATATGACTATCCGGGGGTGTTTGTCGCTGGAGGCCAAACGCGATCGGACGCGACAGTACCGTTTATCCAGGCAATTCGGGCAGAGATCGATCGTATCCGCACCGAACCAATTACCCCGGAAGAATTAGCTTTTGCTAAAGATTCCACCCTAAATTCTTTCATCTTCAAATTTGAAAATCCGAGTCAAACTTTGTCGCGATTAATGCGCTACGAATACTACGGTTATCCCGAAGATTTCATTTTTAGCTACCGTCGCAGTATCGAAGCAGCAACAATTGCTGACGTGCAGCGCGTAGCCAAGACTTACTTGAAACCGGAGAATCTGGTGACATTAGTAGTGGGAAATAGTGCGGCAATTCAACCGCCGCTATCGAGTTTGGGAACTGCGGTCAAAGTGCAATCTGTTGATATCACAATTCCCTCGGCGACTTAAATTTATTTGTGATTATGAGTCACCGATCCGGGTAGGGACACGGCGTTGCCGTGTACCTACGTTTTGCCGCACAATCGTCAACTAAAAATCAATAGTCAAAGGAGCTCTCGGAAACGGAATCACATCGCGAATATTCCCCATTCCCGTCATAAACTGCACCAACCGTTCAAATCCCAAACCAAAGCCAGCGTGAGGCACAGTACCGTAGCGGCGCAAATCCAAATACCACCACAACTCCTCCTTATTCATGCCCTGCGCTTCCATGCGCCGCTCCAACACATCCAGCCGTTCTTCCCGCTGGGAACCGCCGATAATTTCCCCAATATTCGGAGCCAAAACATCCATTGCTCGCACGGTTTTCTCGTCTTCGTTTAAACGCATATAAAATGCTTTAATCCCGACTGGATAATCGCTAACAATTGTCGGCTTCTTAAACAAATCTTCAGCCAAATAGCGCTCGTGTTCCGACTGTAAATCTAAGCCCCAACTTACCGGGAAATCAAACTTTTTGTCGGCTTTTTCCAAAAGTGCGATCGCCTCCGTGTAAGTAATCCGCTCAAACTGATTGTTAATAATATTTTCAGCCGTAGCCAAAACCGTCTTATCAATCCGCTCATTGAAAAACTCCATATCCTCCGGGCAGTGATCCAAAACGTACTTAAAGATGTACTTTAAAAACGCCTCAGCCAAATCCATATCACCCTGCAAATCGCAGAAAGCCATCTCCGGTTCAATCATCCAAAACTCAGCCAAATGTCGCGAAGTATTGGAATTTTCCGCTCGAAAAGTCGGGCCAAAAGTGTAAACATTGCCAAAAGCCATTGCCATAACTTCCGCTTCCAACTGGCCGCTAACTGTTAAATAAGCGCGCTTTCCAAAAAAGTCTTTCGCATAATCAACCTCTTGCGAATCTGTGCGCGGCACGTTCTTTAAATCAAAGTTGGTAACGGCGAACATTTCCCCCGCACCTTCGCAGTCACTAGCAGCAAGAATCGGAGTGTGAACCCACAAAAAGCCGCGTTCTTGAAAAAATTGGTGTACCGCCGCCGAACAAGCATTGCGGACTCGAAACACAGCGCCGTGCGTGTTTGTGCGCGGCCGCAAATGGGCGATTGTCCGCAAAAATTCCAATGAATGGCGCTTTTTTTGCAGCGGATAAGTTTGCGGGTCTGCTTCGCCGTAAACTTGTACTTGTGAAGCTTTTAATTCAATTCGCTGTCCTTTCGCCGGTGACGCTACCAGCACGCCAGACACTTCTAAAGATGCACCTGTATTTAGTTGTTTGAGTACATTTTCAAAGTCTGGCAAATCCGCATTGATGACTACTTGCAAATTAGCCATCGCCGAACCGTCGTTGACTTCCACAAAGGCAAATTCTTTTAATTCGCGTTTGGTACGCACCCAACCTTGAATAGTTACAGTGTCGTCGGGTTCGCCACCGCGCAAAATTGCTGCAATTCGTTGATTTGTCATATCCACTCCCGTTTATTTAATATTATTTTGCACCATATTTCTCTCTTTTCTCTTCCTCTGCGCCCTCTGCGCCCTCTGCGGTAAAAAAATCCAAAACTATCCCGCATAGGATTTCAAAATCCAACCCAGCAAAATGCCCAGTCCCCCAAAGCGAACTGCTTGCCAAAAAGGTTGTTTTATGCTTCCCCAAGAAAACAGACTGCTTTCTAAATTTAACTCGATCGTTTCCAATTCTTGCTCAATTTCCCGCAATTCTTTTTTGAGTTCCGGCAATGGATTTCGGCGTCCCGACTGGCGGATTTCTTCGCGCCGATGGCCTAGTTCGACTTGGCGCTGTCGATCGACCTGAATTTGAGTGTAACGCTCTTTAACTGCCGCGAGCGATCGCTCCACTGCTGCGATCGCTTGAACAAACTCACTTTCTTGCTCTTGGGGATTTAACTCTGACGGCTGTTGAGGCATTTCGATCCGTAAACCTGACAATAATAATAAAAAAAACCGATTTCCAATTAAGTTGTTATTATATGCAGTATATTTTTTAAATTCAGAAACGGCAGCCAAATCCCTATAATTGCCAATTATGCTTGAAACTACACAAACAACCCAAACTGTCAACCTCAACGAGCTGAGCACGGTAGAACTAGCCCAAGCTCTAGCCGCGCGCCTCGCCATCCACGAAAAAGATTGGCACCGCCTGAAAGCCAACCGTTCCGCGCGGGCCTGCGAGCAAGCTGCGGCCGCTTTGGTCTTTTTGCTCAAAAAACAGCCCGAAGAAGCTCTCCCGCGCTTAAACCAAGCAGCAGGATGGCTGGATCGATCGATATCTGCTCCTCCCTGTCCCACCCACGGCAAATAATTTTGAGTTTTGAGTCTTGAGTTTTGACTTTTGAATTGATTAGTCGCTCAAAACTTAGACAATCGCGCCGCTCGATCGAGCAGCGCGATTGTGAGTTCAAAAGATTTATACTTTTTTGACTCAAAACTCACATTTTGCATTATTATCAGCTATCAATAGCCACATCCTCCAAATTCTCACTGCAAACTTCAGCCCGGAAACCAAAAAAATTCCAGGACTAGCTGAGGTGAAAACTGCTGCCAACTGGCGGTGCTAGCGCAAGCGAGGCAGTCGGTAGCGACTGGGAAGTTCTTTGCACAGCCGTAACTCTGTACCTTGAGAATTCCACTCTACCCGATCGAATATTTGGTAAAGAATAAACAACCCCCTACCACATTCCTGTTCCACATGGGGGAGTGCCGATTCATCTGCAACATCCTCTGCTAGGAGAGTGTCGAAATTATCGGTATCAAGATCGCAACCGCAAGGAGCCTTAAAGCCAGCACCTTCATCCGATATCACCCACCAATATTGGTTTTGGACGATCGAAAAACGGACTCCAACAGTTTTACCGGGGTCTAACTTGTTACCATGCTTAGCAGCATTTACCAAAGCTTCTTGAAGCCCCAACCGCAATTCCGCTTGCCAGTGATCCGGAAGCTCTGCTAGGAGCAGATCCAAAATAGGACAAAGGTATAGAGTAGAAGCGAAGCTAATCGTAATCCAATTGCGTCCGACGGGACGAGGTGAAATAGCAATCACTCAGAAAACTCCCTAACTTTCAGGTGGATAAAGTTCACACCCTGCATAGTTGGCTCCCTAGTATTCAAAATGCTAATTAATTGAGCGGCGCAGCTCTACTTCTATCTTAGAGTATCAAAGCAATTAAGAACAGCAAACAACGTCACAAAATATTCTGCGATTCTGAGAAACTTCTGCAGAGAACCATCAGTAATTTTACTTATAACTTCTTCCAGCCCCGAAATTTTTGATTTCAGCTTTTGCCAACTCGCAACCAAACGGTTAGCTGCATCCCCCAAGCCGTCAACACCTCTTGAACAAACGATCCCCACCTGGAAAAGCCCGCAAATAACTATAAAAAAGTCGATCCCTTGACCCTCGCCCATCAGGTTCGACCCTCGCAGCCGCTGGGCAAGCTGCATCGCCCAGAACTTGGTCTTGCCACCAAACAGCAAAATCATCATACCTAGGTATGTTGCAGCCAAAACCCGATTTATTTTCCAAAATGCGATCGGGCAAAATATCTCGGATTGCTGCGATCCTCACAAAATCAATATTCGTTACAAAACTTATTAATACTGAGTACGGGCGATCGCCAGAACCCAACTCGCCAAACTTGACGAATCCTTTGCTGGCCTAAGCCCAGCGCGTTTGCAAAATTTTATAAATCTGAGCGTCGCGATACAATAGTTAAAGTAAATAATTATTTCTTTACATCATGCAAACAACCCCAGCCATCACCACAGCCCCCATCGCCGGCACTTACTGGCAGTGGCGGGGGCATTCAGTATACTACGTTCGATCCTCTTCGAGGGCTTCGCTAACGAGCGATCGGCATCCCGAACGCCCTCCCCTGCTGTTAATTCACGGTTTTGGCGCGTCCACAGACCATTGGCGCAAAAATATCAGCGGCCTGAGCAAAGACTTTGAAGTCTGGGCGATCGACCTGATCGGATTCGGGCGATCGGCAAAACCCGAAATGCAGTACAGCGGCGACCTCTGGCGCGACCAACTCCACGACTTTATCACCAACATCATCGGCCGGCCCGCCGTACTAGCCGGCAACTCCCTCGGAGGCTACGCCGCCTTGTGTGTCGCCGCCCAGCGCCCCGAATCAGCCGCCGGACTCATATTAATCAACAGCGCCGGCCCCTTCAGCGAACCGCAGCCCGCACCCGAAGCCCCGCCCTTGCAAAAAGCCATATCTACGGTAGCTAAAACCTTATTTCAGCAAGATTGGGCAAGTTTTCTGCTGTTCCAGTACGTGCGCCAGCGATCGACAATTCGGAAAACCCTAGAAAAAGTTTATCTCGACCAAAGCGCCGTCACAGACCAATTAGTAGAAGAAATTTACCAACCATCCTGCGATCCCGGTGCCCCCAAAGTATTCGCCTCCGTATTCCGAACACCCCAAGGGGAAAAAATCGACGTATTGCTGAGTCAATTAAAATGCCCGTTGCTAATGCTGTGGGGAGAAGGCGATCCGTGGATGAATTCTACAGAAAGAAGCGCCAAGTTTCGCAAACACTATCCGCAGTTGACAGAACACTTTATCAAAGCTGGTCACTGTCCCCACGACGAAGTACCAGAACACATAAACGAACTGATTCGCGCATGGATAATTGACAAGGGCATTGTTGACGGTTGACGGTTGACGGTTGACTGTTGACTGTTGACGGTTGACTGTTGACGGTTGACTGTTGACGGTTGACGGTTGACTAATGACTTAATTTAACTTTCTGGTTAATCTCAACTCAAACATTCTGAGGAGATCGAAACCATGACCAGCAAAAAGACTCGCCGCAATTTTATATTGAGCAGTATAGCTGTTGCCAGCGGCATTGCAGGCGCTAAGGCGATCGAACAGCAGGATCGGGAAATCGCAGCCGCACCCAATAACCAGGCGGCCACCACAGTAAAAATGCCAGAACGACTGTTAGGCAAAACCGGCGTGACAGTGCCGATTTTTGGTTTGGGATGGGCCGGACAAACACCCCTATCGCAGCAGGGAAGAGAAGCAGAAGCGGTGGCGCAAATTGAACGCGCGATCGAATTAGGCATTCGCTATTTTGACACGGCGGCCGAGTACGGGCCCAGCGAAGAAAACTTAGGCAAAGTTTTGCCAAAATATCGATCGCGCCTATTCCTAGCCACAAAAACCGCCGCCAGAGACAGAGATGGCGCGTGGAGAGATTTTGAGCAATCGCTCAAAAGATTGAAAACCGATCGGCTAGACTTGTGGCAACTCCACCACGTCTCATTCCAAACAGAATTAGACCAAATTTTCAGTGCCAAAGGAGCAATAAAGGCGATCGAAGAAGCCAAACAGCAAAAAATAATTCGTTTTTCCGGCATCACCGGACACCACGAACCAGCCATCATTGCCGCAGGCTTGCAGCGCTATCCTTTTGACACAACATTAATCTCCCTCAACGCCGCCGAAAAACACCATCCGCGCTCCTTTGTTACCAGCGCTTTACCAGTTGCCAAAGCCAAAAATATCGGCGTCATAGCCATGAAAATACCAGCTTACGGCAAATTATTTCAGAACGGTGTTTTAGATGGAATGCACCAAGCAATGGGCTACACGCTTTCACTTCCCGGCGTGCACTGCTGCGTCATCGCCGCCGACTCAGTAAAGCAACTGGAAGAAAACTTGAAAGCCGCCCAAGCATTCAAACCTTTGAACAAAACAGAAATGGCAGCAATTGAAAAGCGCACCGCCGCTGCTTGGCAAGAAAATACATTTTTCCGACAATGGACTTAGTTGCCAATTTCCAAAGGTTGATCGGCGTTGCGAAGCTGTCAAAACTCCTCAAATCAAAAAACCAGGCGACACGATTGGGTCGCCTGGTTTTTTATCATAAAAGATGCAATTTGTCAACAGCAACGAGCTACTATTTTTTCCGTTTAGCCTTATCTAACCGCCTGCGATCGCGCCACTCAACCGCAGTCAAATAAGCGACCCCGCCAGTCACGGTCAGCAGCAGTACAAAAGCCACTAAAACTAGAATATTAGCAATCGAAAATTCCACAACCCCTCTTCCTCTGATTTTACATTTTCTACTTTCGATTTTAGATGAAAAATGTTAACAATTAACAGTTGAATATTGACGGCTAACTGTTAATTGCTCACACTCCATTCAAACTGCTGGCAAATCTTCCAAAATTGTAAACCTCACATGATTGATTGCCAGAGTCCCTACGGAAACATCCTCCTTGTTCAAAGGAAGACCCCCGCTTGTGAGACTTTGAAACCGAATTCCCTTGCCAATTTCTACGTGATACCAAGCCAAACCCATAAAAAATCGCAAAGGATAAGGGCCTCTGTCTTGAATATCATCAGGATTAGATTCCATCGGCACCCAGCCAAAACCCGGAATGTAAAACTCCAGCCAAACGTGATTGAAATCCGGCTCCAGCGGCACGCCTTTTCTGTCAGCAAAAGCCGGACACTTGTAGCGCCCGATCGTGCGGCAAGCAATCCCGTTTAACCTAGCCAAAGCCAACAACACCCCTACGTACTCGCCGCAAGAACCGATGCCGCGGCGCAGTACAATATCGGGAGTGTCAATGTGAGGCCTGATCCCGTAAGAAAGTTGGTCATAAACAAAATTGCGAATGCTCAGTAATTGCCTCAGAATGTTAGTTTCTGTGCCAATTGAGGCCACGGCAGCCGATCGCACAATCTCCGTATCCATAGCCAAATTGTCATTATCCACCAAATACTTAGCTGCAAACTCCGGCGACAGCTTCGGAATCTTTTCGACATCCCTAGGTGACAACTGATACTTAATCGATCGCACTTCCAACAAAGCCTTCCAGCCAAAAATTCGCCGTTCCCCCTTCTGCAGGCGATCGAACTTAAACACCGCCACCCGTTCCCCTTCCAGAATTTCCTCAGTAAAAGGCATTCCGATCGGCGTGATTTTCCTTACTTTTTGTCGATGAGTTTCCGAAGGCAAAGCAATCCGCCACTCCAAATTTGCGATTTCTACCTCATCCAGAGGAGACAGTTCCTCCACATAAGACATTTCCATCAAAAAACCGTTTGACAGAGCGTAGCGATCGGCTTCATTGTAGTGAAAAGACAAAGGCTGAATAAAAGTGCGATCGCGCTTCGTCAACTGAAAAGGATCTTCCGAATTCGGGTCATCCCGGATGTAAAGTTCATCCCCGGCATAAGCCACGTACAGAACCTCCTCCCCCGTTTCGGAATCCTTGTGAAAAGCCAAACCCGAAGGCGACTCAAAGGGAGTCAAAACGCTAAATTTAATCTCCCCAGTTCCCCGTTCCAAACAGTAAACAGTTTGCTCAGTCTTGTCGCAAACCCAAATTTCCTCATCCCGGACTGTGATATTTTCCACCCCTATACCGGGAGCGTAAAACCGAGTAATTTCCCGACCAGTTTTCATGTCAAAAACCAGAATATAGCCCAATCTCTGGCAAGTCACATAAAGCGTAGATTTCCAAACAGCAATCCCGTCAGCAGGATAAGAAAGTGAAACAAAATGTTCCGGTTTGAGTTCAGCGATCGCCCCGTCCCGAACTGCGCCCCGACAGCAACAAATATCCTCATCCCGCGCAAACCAGAGAGTATCTTCCGAAATAGCCAGCCCGGTTGCGCCCGCAAACTTAGCCGTTTGATAAGGATTCAAAACAGTAGTGTTGTCACTTTCTCGATCGATCTCCAATAGCAGCCCTTCGGCGCGATCGACAGCGAACAACCTATTTCCTAAAAAAGCAATGCCGTGCAGTGCCAAGACTCCGATCGGTCTTACCATCCGCAGCCCCGAAGGCTGTTTGTCCGAGAGAACAGGTGAATCGAGATTCATGCTAAATTTCTTGCCGGTATTGTACAGAAAACCTGATTTGTAACTTGTAGCCGATCGCTTGAGGTTCACCAGCAAAATTGCCTAGTTTCCTGATATCCAGGACTGACGCATCAACCGGGTGTTTTTACGAAAAGACGCGTTGTACCCTCTTACTAGAGTTAAAAGAGCCCGAATATTAGTCTTTGTCAAAGTTGGGTTTAACAAGCTCAACCCAACCTGCTGCCGTGAATGGAAGTAAGTATAACTACTAAGCTACCACTGACAAACGCGACAGAGAATTCTATGTTGATCAGAGCGACCCAAATAATCGTATCTGCCTGAAGATATAAATTAAGTACAACAGATTACTATATCCGTCAAAACCTTGGATAGAATAAAACCGTGCGATAAAGTTCCTAGGTTCATCAAAAGGCAGGTTCGTCATGGCTTTGAAGTCTGCTCTAAATATCGGTACTCTTTCCTTAATTCTGTCTTTAGAGGCAGTTGCCGCCGGTAGTTTTTTAATACCAGCAGAGGCTCTCAACAGCCCCGCAAACATTGTCCAGCGCGCCTCACCACCGCAGCTACCCCTCAACTGGCAAACAGTTCAACCCCCTGAACCCAGCGGAAGCAGACCGAACATTCAGCCAACGGGCTCCACGTGGAATAGCTTTCAACCGCCGGAGGACGGAGTACCCGGAAGGCGTGAAGGGGGAGGAACCCGCGGCTTAGAATGCCCCACGGCCACAACTGCCTTAACTGCCTTGATTCCCCAATCAACTATGGGGCAAACCATATCAGCAAAGCCAACATTTTTCTACTACCTTCCCGTAGCCCTCGACAAAACAGTTCAGTTTGAGTTAGCAGACCAAAGAGACAAAACACTATACAAAAAAAGTTTTCGCATGGTAACTAGCCGTGCAGGTATCGTTAGCGTCAGCCTCGGCTCCGACGACAACTCGCCAGCCCTGGAAGTTGGCAAAAACTATCAATGGTACTTTACTATCAAATGCAACCCAAAAAATACAAGAGATGATGTTCTCGTTTCCGGGTGGATCAACCGCACCGCACTCGCCCCAACCGTGAAAACAGAGTTGGATCGATCGTCCGATCTCACCAAGCTCAGCATCTTCGCCCAACAAAGTCTCTGGTACGAGTACCTGGCCACTCTAGCTCAATTGCGTATCGAGTCTCCCAGCGATGCCAGTTTAGCGATCAAGTGGTTAGCAGTGTTGAACTCAGTCGAACTCGGCAAAATAGCCCAAGAACCCTTAGTCGCAAGTGAGTTAACACCTATCACAAGAAAATAATTCAACACCAGTTTCAAAAAAGAATGCAACGGTAGGCAAGCCCCAAACGGTGACGGAGCATCTCACTTTTGTCGCCAAGCTAGAAATTGGAGCCAGCAGCCAGGAGCCAGCAGCCAGGAGGAAAGAGCCAGGAGGAAAGAGCCAGGGGAAAGAGTCAGAAGAAGTGTTTTTACAAATATGAGATGCTCCCAACGGTGATAGCCATCAGTCATTGCCAAATCTCAAATCTCAAACCTAAAATAGTATGACTGGTGCAGCAAGTAGGAAAAATTCGGTTTAGAGCGCGGTATTTGGCAGCGCCACAGATGATTTTTGGCTGTTGCGGGTTGTTTGGTCGATCGTCCTAAATAAATTAAAATTTGTGTACTGATCAGCAGTTCGGACTTCTGGCATCTTGAAAGGCGGACTGTGGAGATTTTGATGGTAAAATTTCGCCTAATACTAAATGATAAACTAGCATAGTCAAGCAGCCGACAAACTTATTTTAGAGAAATTATTAATTATGCGCCCGAATGCAAATATTGCACTATTTCGGTTGGGGATTTCACTTCTAACTGCGCTCCCGATGGCTTGCTTTTACGCCAATAAAGCTATATCCCAAACAAACGATATTTCTCAGTTGCCCGTCGCCGCTGACAACTCAGCAGATACGGGCAATCAAGTATTAGCACTGCAAAAACTGGAAATCAACCAGGATGAAACAGCGACCAACTTAAATCAGCTTCCCGATTCCATCGAGACCAACCCTGAACCAGAAGCACAATCGACCCCCGCCGAGAACAGCCAAGCTGCCTGTTCCACAATCGATGAAACTGCTTGTGGTGCGGGCATCTTGCCCGAACAAACAAATCTGGTTGACAATGATCCCCAATGTCAGAACCAGCTACATTGCAATCATGTTTTAGCCCAGAACCAACCCTCGCCGCCTCCCAACCTCCCACCGCCACCGACTCAGCCAGATCCAAATCGCGATCGATTTCTGCAACCTGCCCCGCAGCCTTCCCCAGAACCTCCCCAAGTACCGCCCACAGTAGCGCCGGAGTCTCCGTCTCCGTCGCCAGTTCCCCCAACGCTGCCGAATACACCAATTGAGGTGCAGAAAATTCAAGTAGTTGGCAGCACAATTTTAAGCCAAGACGAAATTAATGCCTTAGTCAACCCCTTAGAAGGCCGTTCTACCACCCTAGAACAGCTCAAACAAATCGCCGACAAAATTACCGAAATTTACCTCAATCGTGGCTACATCACTTCTAGAGCAGTCTTGCCGCCCCAAACTATCACCGCAGGGGTAGTCCAAATTCAAGTGATTGAAGGCAAGCTAGCCCGAATTGAGGTAGAAGGAACTAAAAGATTGAATCCAAGTTACATCCGCAGCCGGATTCGACTCGGGGCGGGAATGCCTTTAAGCACAGCTTCATTAGAAGACCAACTCCGGCTGCTGCGAGTCGATCCTTTATTTGACAATGTAGAAGCCAGTCTGCGGGCTGGGGATAATGAAGGCGAGAGCATTCTGATCGTCCGAATCTCGGAAGCTAATCCATTTCAGCCTAGTTTAAGCATTGACAATTACTCGCCTCCCAGTGTCGGTTCCGAAAGATTGGGAGTTAGTTTGCGGCACCGCAATATAACAGGAAATGGCGACGAACTGGCAGGGGCTTATTATCGATCGCTCGGCGATTCAGATGTGTTTGATTTCAGCTATCGCGTGCCGCTAAATGCGATGAACGGCACTTTGCAATTGAGGGCAGCGCCAAACCGCAACAGTATTGTACAAGCACCTTTTAACCGTTTTGACATTTCGGGAAAATCGCATTTATTTGAATTAAGTTACCGCCAGCCGTTGCGAAGAACGCCGATCGAAGAATTTGCCTTGTCTGCCGGTGTTACTTATCAGACAGGCAGAACTTTTGTCGCGGGCGAACCGGTTTCTTTTGGCATCCGCCCGGAGTCCAAGGGTGTCAGCACTACGAGCGCAATTAAGCTGGGACAGGACTACATTCGGCGCGACCCGCAGGGTGCTTGGGCCGTGCGATCGCAATTTACGATCGGCACTAGCTTGTTTGATGCTACTGCATACGAAGGTTCTGATCCCGACGGACAATTTTTTAGCTGGCTGGGTCAAGTGCAGCGAGTACAGCGATTGAATGACAAACATTTATTAATTGTGCAGGCAGACTTACAGTTGTCAGCTAATAGTTTGTTGCCTTCCCAGCAATTTGTAATTGGCGGTGGACAATCTTTGCGCGGCTACCGCCAAAATGTCCGTTCTGGCGATAACGGCTTCAGAGTTTCCATCGAAGATCGGATTACTTTGCAGCGCGATGCTTCGGGAAATCCCAAACTTCAATTGGCTCCTTTTTTGGATGCGGGTACGGTGTGGAACGTTGCGAACAATCCTAATAAATTAACAAATCAGACATTTTTAGCAGGTGTGGGTTTGGGGGTAATCTGGGAACCGATACAGCGGGTGAACCTGCGCCTAGATTACGCTTTTCCTTTGGTGAGAATTAGCGATAGGGGCGACAATCTGCAAGATAAGGGAATTTACTTCAACATAATTTATACGCCATAAGGAGAGAGGGGGAAAGAGGGAGAGAGGGAGAGGGGGAGAGTGGGAGATGAAGAAAATATTTCCTTCTTCCCTCTTCGTTCTTCCTTCTTCCATCCGTTACATCCGTTACTTGCATCCGTTGCCGAACTTCCCTCTTCCTTCTTCCTTCAACATCGGATCTTATATCGTTTTCGGTTGCATGGGTATTGTTCAAACAGTCAACAGTCAACAGTCAACAGTCAACAGTCATCTCTCCTGAGTGCAACCGGAATTGATATTAATCGCCGACTTCCCCGACAACCTCCGCAGCAGCCTGAGTTTCGAGCCAGAGTTTGAGCAGCAAGAGCTCCGCCCGATCGCCCAACACAGTCGCAAACACCCCGTCAGCCCCCTCAGACGCGTCAGAAATCCACGTACCGCGCAGAGTCACTTCTACAAAGTCAGCATCAGCAACACAAAGGTTGATCGCATCGTTGTCGTTTCGGCGCGCCTCAGATTCCAACAGAGACAGCGCTGGCAAATTCACGGGCAGCAAAAATGCCGCAGTGCTCGGTTCGACGCTGATGCTTTGACCAACTCGCATAGCCAGCACAACTCGCAGCGCCACTAACTGTTCGGGAGATTGAGCTAAACGCTCTAGGTTAAAGCCCGTTTCAGTGTAAGTCAACTTCAGCATATTGACAGCCCTAAATTTGGAATTGAAAGTTTAAAATTGAAAATCGGGAATGGGGAATTGGGCATCGGGCATGGGGCATGGGGCATGGGGCATGGGGCATTGGGCATTGGATAGGTCGGAATGAAAAGTTTGCTATTCCGAACTAAAATCCTTTTTAATTACAGGACTGAATTAGCTATTAACTATTAGCTATTACCAATTACCTGTTTGGCCCATGCCCCATGCGCCATGCCCTATTCCCCATTCCCTATTCCCCAATTTGGTATTCGTGCCAAAACAGTTCGGCAAAAGCAACAGTGGGGTGTATGGGGGCCTTCGGCTTAGTTCGCAGAGACATTCCAGCTTCTATGGGAGTTCGATCGCCCTTACGAGAGTTGCACCGTTCGCAAGCAGTCACCACGTTGTCCCAAGTATGCGGGCCGCCCTTCGAGCGAGGCATGACGTGATCCAGCGTCAAATGCCGATTGCTACCGCAGTATTGGCAAGAATGAGCGTCGCGGCGCAGAACTTCCCGGCGATTCACCGGGGGCACTTTCCACAGGCGTTCCCTGTTACCAAAAGTCAAGCGGATTTGTTCGGGTACGTGGATGCTGGTGCTGGGCGATCGCACCAGCCAGCCGTTGCCAATGCTAAAATCCAGAGGTTCAGCCTTGCCTGTTACCAACAGTACGATCGCCCGTTTGATGTTGACACGGCTCATTGGTAGGTAATTCTGAGAAAACACCACCACAGATTGCCTCAATACATCAGTTACTACGTTCACGGCTTGCTCCTCCTCGTCAATTTTGGATTTTAGATTTTGGATTTTAGATTTTAGATTTTGAATTTTGAATTTTGGTTGCTTCCTCAGCATTGGCTACATCTGGTTTTTTGCCAGTTCCCCAAGCGGATCGAATTTCTCAAATATCCAATCAAATGCCCCCGCTTCTCTTACTTAGAAGCGGGGGCTAGAAAAACTGCTTTCATGCAAATTTTCATCCTGTCTTGGTACAGTCGTTTAGCTGTACCTCCCGCTTCGCGTATCTCGATATGGCTGTGCCACTTGCAGACCCTCGTGGTCTATCTCGTTGTAATGAATTTCTGCCATTTGTCCTAATCCACTATAACCGTGTTTATTTAGGCCCCGGCCCGCCCACGAGGTCGCTGCGACTGTCGCAAAACCCGTGCTAAAGACGTGCCGTAAGGACTCGGAGCGACCCGTGGGGCGATCGCACTTCAGTTGATAGGTGGAGTAGGTGGGGAGAAATTTCACTGTAGGCAGAAGGTGGTTAAGAGGCTTTCAATCTAGCTGTAAACATACTACACTGATATTACACAGATGTCCACCCGTCACGGAGAAAAAATTATGCATACCCTACCTAGAACCTCAACCACCGAAATGGAAGTCACCAGCATTCGACTCGAAAGAGAGCTCAAAGAGAGACTTAAAGAGCTCGCAGGCAATCAAGGCTATCAAGCTTTGATTCGAGATTTGCTCTGGAATTACGTGCAGCAGAAGTCTGGAGAGTATCGGCAGATGTTTTCTCGATCGGATATTCGAGCCAGCATTAATGCCACAGCACAGCAGGAGGAACGCTGCGCGCTTACAGGAGAGTTGATCCGACCGGGTGGGCCGATGTTATTAGGCCTGACGATTCACGGCGAGATGGTGCCGCTGAGTATGGGGAGTATGGCTGGATAAACCAGTTTACCGAAAATTTGTGAGAGCGATCGGCCTGGGGTGAAGGCCCCAGGCGCTGAAGATCATTCTATTTTAGATTTTAGATTTTAGATTTTAGATTTGGGAATGACTTATGAGATAAAGGTTTGGAGGTTGCCTAGAATTGCATTTTTTTGTGAAAAAATATAAAAATACTTCGGACAGTTGTTGAGTGCCAACCGTAGAATAAGGATTTCAAGGCGATGTGGCAATCGAACTACCAACTGACATCTTGCACCATTTTCAATAAGCTTTTTATGGGCGGGCTCTCCTGCCCAACCCCTACTTTCCACAAGAAATTGCACTTGTTGTGGAACAGGCCGGAAAGCCTGTTCTTGAGAATGATGCAAGATGTGAGCTACCAACGAAAAATCTAAGGTTTCAGATTACGAACTAAAAACAGTCCGGGCTATTGGTATAAAATCCCGCAGTATTTAAACAATATCTATTTAACGAACCACGAAGACGGGTTCGGCGAAGCCGTTGCCGTAGGGTAGAGCACGAAGAAAGATAGAGAAGAAGATGGGTAATGTTAGCGGTTCACAATTCTGGTAACGCAGCTCCGGATGCTCCAAAAGGCGCGGGTTAATGCTAAACTTTCCATCGGGCGTGCCGAACAGACGATCGTACATTTGATGAAAAAAATTAAAGTAATGCTGAAAAACCGCTACTTGACTGCTGTAAGTTCGATCGCCCTTCTCACAATTATTGCCGGATGTGCAGCTACTGAATCACCTCAACTTGCACCTCCCTCTCCTGTAGCTGAATCTTCCCCGCCGCCAGTTAAACCAAGTCAGCCTCAGCCCTTAATAGTCTCTGCTACCAATCCCGAAACCCCCACAAATACCAAAATCCAGCAATATCTCAACGGGTTGACAGCCCAAGGTTTTGCCAAAGAAGACCAAGGCATCTGGATGCAATCAGGCAATACATTGCTAGCCAATCATCAAGGTACAGTTCCTCTGTCAGCCGCTTCTATTACCAAAGTAGCAACATCTCTCGTCGCGCTGCAACAATTCGGGCCGGAACATGAATTTATTACCTTAATTGGTACAACAGGAAAAATAGAAAACGGCGTATTAAAAGGTGATTTAATTGTTCAGGGAAGCGCCGATCCTTTGTTTGTCTGGGAAGAGGCGATCGCCCTTGGTAACGCCTTAAATCAAAAAGGCATCAAGCGAGTCAGTGGCAATTTGATAATTGTCGATAAGTTTTACATGAACTTTGAACTTGATCCCCTCAAATCGGGAGAATTGCTCAAACAAGGATTGAACAGTCAAATCTGGCCCAGCGAAGCCGCCGCCCAGTATCAAACCCTGCCTCCCAATACGCCCAAACCCCAAATAGCAATTGAGGGTACTGTACAAGTTTTGCCAGCATCTCCCAATGACGTGCAGCCTTTAGTCAAACATTATTCTTTGCCCCTTGCTGAACTGATTAAAAAAATGAATCAGTACAGCAACAATCTCATGGCAGATATGCTAGCTGATACTGTCGGCGGCGCCAAAACAGTCGCGCAAAAAGCAGCAGCAGCAACCGGAGTTCCGCCCGCAGAAATTCAACTCGTCAATGGTTCGGGATTGAGCGAAGAAAATCTCATTTCTCCCCGGGCTGCTTGCGCGTTATTTATAGCTTTAGAACGCTATCTTCAACCTTACAGTATGACAGTTGCGGATGTCTTAACTGTAGTTGGGAAAGATAAAGGAATACTATCAGAACGGTCGCTTCCCCAATTAGCAGTGGTCAAATCTGGCACATTGGATAATGTTAGCGCTTTGGGCGGAGCCCTGCCCACTCAAAAACAAGAAACAGTGTGGTTTGTGATTATGAATCGCGGGGCAAATGTCGAGACATTTCGCACTCAGCAAGAGGTTTTGCTGAAAAGCTTTTTGAATGAGTGGGGAAGTGTTCAAGTTTCGCCGCCAGAATTAACGCCAAATCCTGCTAGAATTAGTAAGGTATCTCGCAGCGAAATCATCAATTAATGGGGTTTGGAGTAAGGATTTTATTCCTTGATTTTTAAGTAGCGTAAGGTGCGCCATAAGCACCCAACCCTGTCAAGGTGCCATCGACGTATTTGCGTCATTATAGGTCTTGGCGATCGGCAATAAACAAGATTTATTATTTATCGGCAAATTCCGAGGAATGCCCTATTTATAAAGGTGATGAAACACTCTCAGGATACAAACACCAGATTATTATTCCCATCAAACTGCTCTGTCTCTACAGCTTGCGAAAATAGCCGTTGGAATACTCACAAGCATAGAGTACAGAGACTTTTTCAGGCTTGTCTGCAAAAAACTCATCACAAGCACGTTTTACACCAGGCGATTTGAAAGGCTCAGCAGTATGTGGACGTGAAAACACCTTTTCATCATAATAAATGCCAAATAAGCAAATAGCTCCTGGCGTTAAACGCTCGTAAACATGGGGCAGTACATATTTAGTAGAGCTATATAGATCGCCGTCCACAATTGCAAAGCTGATCTTATCTGGAAGACATGAAGGAACAGTATCCTCAAACCATCCTTTATGAATATGTGGTAGATCCAGTCCAACAGCGGAAAAATTATTTTTGAATTCGTCGAGTCTCGCTGTCATCGAACCTTGATCGTATACTCCATCTTTAATATCGTCTCCTTGTAGTTTTGGAAGCCCTTCAAAGCTGTCAAACACATGAAATTGTTTCTCCGGCGCATACTCATTCAGAACTTTTTTGATCACAATCGAACTTTCGCCAGCATTACAACCCACTTCGACAACATCACCAGATACTTTGTATGCTGCTGTTTGGCTTGCCAAATGAAAAATATTCATTCGAGCTTCTATACTTGCCATACCAGGCGATTTGGGAATAACTTGACCGTTCAAACGCAATTTATTCAATACCCGATTAGCCAAACGATGGCGTTTGCGTGGAGTCCGGTGATCCCAATCAAAATAAGTTGCAATGAAAGTATTGTTCATGTCGTTTGCTAGATAAAATTGTGAATAGTGGTTGAGAGGATGGAGGACTTCACTTAGAATCCTGGCATCAGCAGCATAGTGGTGGCACCGAATTACATAGTTTTGAATAGCGGTGGAATAAACGTTTGGGAAGCTGCTAATAGCAATGACTTTAAATAGAAGAAATGAAAATCCTCTCTTTGCAAAGAAGTTGAGAAACACTCACTTCATTGAGACTAGAGATAGAGTAACAAAAGAAAATGTTGCTACCTGAGATACTTCAAATTAGTTTACTTCTCTAGAATTGCACGCAATTATGAAATCAGGATGAAATCCCGATTGCTGCAAAGCATGAAATCATCTCCTTTTCAGAAGAAAGAGGCAATTACTTCAATTCACATCACAAGTAAAGCCTGATGAGCGGTAGGTTCTCACGTTTTGTCAAGGTAAATTATGAAGACCAGCCCGCTCAGGAGTGCGATCAAGGCACTTGCGTCATCCCAGGGGTAGGCGATCGGCAATAAACCTAGTTTATTGGTAAGCTGTCGCGCATTTAAATTGTATATTCAGGGCGGGCGGGACGCCCAACCCCTACTCCCCAAAAGATTTTGATTTTTTTTTGACAGAAAATTTAAATCCCGCAACAGCTTAATCAGTTGTTAAAAGAATGGGGAGTTCTCCTTTTTTACTCCGCAATTGAATTTAGCCAACTGTGGCTTCCTCGTTTTTTGCAATGGATTAGGGCTAGATTATTCGGGTATATATTTATGGGTAGCAGCTTTGCTTGCGAGGATTTTATCGGCTATATTTTCGGATGTATTGTGGAGTGGGTTTTGGTGGTTTGTCTGAAGCATAAAATCATGAAAAGACATCAAAAATCCTAACAGGTTCGTAGTAAGGCTTTTAGTCTTTTCTGTTGATAACCTCACATATCATCTTGATCTGGGATCGATCGGCTTAGCTACCACAATGCCGATCGCACTTTCGACTCTGCTAATATATCTGTGCAAGTCGTAAGCAACTGTCACCTCCCCAGCCGGGGAAGCGTGAATTAAGCCCAGATTCCCGTCTGCATTCCTGTACACAAAACCCGTATGGGTGACATCCAATCCTTTAACATCCGTGGCTACCGCTACAATATCCCCTGGTTTTAATTGAGAATAAACACTTTTTATCCGATTTGTCGGGATGTAATTAACAGTATTTTTGGCTAATTCTGCTTCTTGGCTGACTATGCACTGATAAGTCGCTTCATCTTTGACCATTTGCGGGTAACTGCTGCGGTGCTGGCTCATAAAATTTAGTGTTTTATTCATGGGAACTCCACCTAATTCAGCGGTGATATTTTCCACACTTTGCCGTTTTTGATTGTCGTTAATCCATTCGGAAAAATAGTGCAATCTGCTGCAATAACCGTTTATTTTACCATTTAAATACCGCTGTTCTTCTATGCGATTGACAAAATTTTGATAGTCGTAATCTTGTACTGCTACGCCCCGCGAAATAGCCAAAACGGTTTCTACAAACAAAACGCAATCAAATTTATTCAAAGTTACGATCAACTTTTCTTCGCCGGATTCGTCCAGCAAACCAGCGGCGTAGGGCAATCCTTGGAAATTATCGGCGATCGCCTGGACGATTTCTCCGATCGGGCGATCGTGCAAATTTTGTTGTTTTGCATACTGTACAACCTTTTCAAAACGTGCTATGTCTTCAGGCTGTGCAACGGTTTCTCTCTCGGTATTGTTTGAGTCTGGTCGTCTCGCCAGTACATCCAGCAATTCGGAATAGGAAATTGCCGCTAAATTGTTGAAGTCCCAAAACATACTCAGAAAACTGGAAACAGTTTGCTTGTTTGTTACTTCCAGATTTTCGCTTTCTCCCGTCAAGGAAAACGCTACATCCGCGCCCTGTCCTGCTGTTTGTCGATCGACAACATATCCCGTAGCAGATTGAGACTGAAATGCCCAAACATCAGGTATCAAAGAATTATTCACGCCGACGATCGCAAATCCCAAAACAGCCAGACTCCAAAAATTTCTCATGTTTTTCAAAGGATTTTGCTTCAACTCAGTGCTATCCTGAAAATTTTACAATTACTAGAAGTCTCAATCAGCCTAGTAGACAGATAAAATTGGCAACAGCGGACTCGATCGACACCCTTGTCATTTAGACGCCGCCCTATTATAAACTGATCGTGCGAGTTTGATACCACAACACTGTAATGCAAGTAGACCGCCGACGCAGCCCAATCGGGCCCCAACGCCCAATCCAGCCCCGACGCCAAAGCAGCGAGCGTCCAGTCAAGTCCCGACGCCAAAGCAGCGAGCGTCCAGTCAAGTCCCGACGCCCAATCCAGACCCGACGCCCAATAGACTTGTTGCAAAAGTCGCTCTCAATTCTTGAAATTATCTGCGTTAATCTGCGTTCATCTGCCTTGTATCTGCGGTTGACCGATCGAGCAAAGATTCATGCAAGAGGTATAATCCAATCCCGACCCCAAAGCAGCCAGCGCCTAGTCGGGCCCCGTCGCCAAAGCAGCGAAGGCCCAGTCCCGTCTCGTCGCCGAGTGAGGACGAAATTTTCTCGGCTCAAATACCGTAACATTTTGTGTTTAATTGTCGGGGCGATCGCGTTTTTTTGGCTCGTCACAATGCCCTTCAGAATTCGCCGTCCCCCAGAACCGCCAGTTATCTTGGCTCAACAGGCCGTCTCGCCTCAAGAAACACTCTCGCCTCCGACAATTGAACCATCGGAAAATTTAGCCGCTCCTCAAAGCGAGCCTACCTTTAGCTACAACATCAAAACACCTCCCAATCCCGTTTACTCTCAAGAATTGCAAGGGATTGTTGATGAATCTGTGAAAATTGCAAGCAGCAAAGGATTGCCTGCAGAACGGCTATCAATTACCTTATTTGATGTCAGCAATTCCAAAACTCACACCTTTGCCGGATATCAAAATCAAAGTCTCAGATTTCCCGCTAGCGTTGCCAAGTTATTTTGGATGGCAGCCTTTTACTCAGCCATAGAAAAAGGCATAATTACGCAAAAAGAATCAGCCTTCAAAAACGATCTAGAACAAATGATTGGCATCTCCAACAACGATGCTGCCAGCAGGCTTTTAGACAAAATCACAGATACAAAATCCGGGGGCAGGCTCGCCGGAGAAGAGTTGCAAACATGGCTGAAAAAGCGCAATCAAATTAACTCCTTTTTCCAGTCAGCAGGCTACAATGATCTTCGTATAACCACCAAAAATTATCCCATATACTATTTGAGGCAAGAAGGTCCAATCGGTCGCGACTTGCAATTGCGGGGCGATGCTTCCCAGCCGATTCGCAATCAAGTAACTACCGACCAAGCCGCCAGATTAATATATGAAATCTATACTAGGCAAGCGGTTTCTAGCGTCGCGAGCCGCAAAATGGCTTACTTGCTGACTAGAGACTTAGACCCCAAGGCCTGGAAAAATGACCCTAGCAATTCGATACAAGGATTTCTCGGCGAATCTTTACCAACTAATATTTATTTTGGTTCCAAAGTAGGCTATACTTCCAAATCACGCAGCGAAGCGGCTTTTGTTAGAACTTTAGACGATCGCGCGATTTATATCTTAGTTGTTTTTGCAGACGATCCGGCCTACGCCAAGGACGAAACAGCATTTCCGGCCATTTCCCGATACGTTTTCGACCGGCTAAACGCTCGTGGCCCCATCACTTTGCAGTAATATGGAGTAGGGCGGGTTGACTGTTGACTGTTGACTGTTGACTGTTAGTCGAAAAGTTGACTATTGACTGTTGACTGTTTACTGTCACTCGAAAAACTGAAGGATGGTTGATATCAAATCCGGTTGCATCGGAATTATTCATCTCTCTGTTCTCTTTCTCTGTTTTTTCGGCGTCAAGAGTGGTTTAATTATTCCAATGCAACCGGATTTGATCTGAGTGTTGAATGTTGACTCGATTTTACAATTCCGGCGCACTCAGAAGTGATATTACGCACAAACAACGGTTTCTGCCAAAAATGGGTACTGACGACCACAAAAACCAATTTCTTGACCACAAATCTAGGATTTTAGGTCAAACCCGCAGCCAGAAACCCGGTTTGTTATATCCTATGAGCAAGCCGTGACGCTCATACACCAACCGCAAGCGGTATGTTGTAGGCATCTGAGTCCGGTCAAGGATATCAAGATCTTCCCTCAAGGTACTCCAATCGTTTCCCTCTACGGCGTTTTATAGTGAGGAACACGTCCCGCCCCACTTGTCACATCAAAGCTGTTTTATTGTTATCTAGATTGTTATTCTGCGATCGAAGATACGAGTATTCTACCACAATTATAAAAAAAAGTTCGGCAAGCGGAAAACTCATCGGCTTTAGCCATGAGATGTAAGCGGCACGGGCGGTTTTAACCGCCGTGAATCTTTCTTAATTCTTAATATTTAAAAGGCGACTGCTATATTAAGATATGAACAAGGAGATGAGTGAGATTGCTAACAAACTATATTTACAAATTGCGCCCCAATCAAACGCAAGTCTTAAAAATGTCGGCTTGGGTAAATATGCTTAGAAGTCATTACAACTGGTGTCTAAATGACAGAATTACCCAATACAGCCAACAGTTTGTCCAAGGCGACTACTGCGATATTAGAACTTATGGCGAAGTTTCACCGTTAACCTGTTTCGTTAGCAAAAGTGGCGCCACCGGAAATCCCTGGAAAGACTATAAGTTTGATCAAGAAGGTCAGGCTAGAAATCCCCGTAGAAGTGCGGCGGACATTCAAATTACAGCATTGCCAGAATTGAAAATTGCTAGACCAAGGTCATGCTCAAATAGATTCAAAAGTTCTACAACAGAATGTTAAACGATTAGACACTGCTTACAAGAATTTCTTTGAAGGCAGAGGATTTCCCAGGTTCAAAAACCGTAGCAACTTTACGTCTTTTACTTATGTGATGGGCGTCAAACTAAAGGGCAATAAAATCTATCTCCCTCAACTGGGCCAGATGCGATTTCATAACTCTCGCTCAATCCCAGATGGGTTTACCATCAAGGCTTGCACGGTTAGAAAACGTCAAAATGGTTGGTATATTTCCCTCAGAATAGAGGATAAATCTGTACCTGAATACAGCGCTAAACTTCTTGGTAATAATCCCAAAGTAATAGGGTGCGATTTAGGAATAACTAAGTTGGTTCACCTTTCTGATGGACATCAAATCGAGAATCCCAAGTTTGCAACCAACAAAAAAGCTAAGCGGACTCTAAAAAATAGACAAAGGCGAGTTAGCCGTAAGGTCAAAGGTAGCAAAAACCGCAAAAAAGCGGCTATCAGAGTTGGGCAATTTCATCAAAAGATTGGTAATAAACGTCAAGCTTACCAATGGAAAGTTGCTAACAAGATTGTGTCTCGCAACGTCGATGTGATTGCCCTAGAAGATTTAAACATCTCTGGGATGATGCGCCGATGCAAGGTGACAACTGACGAAAAAGCTGGGAGGTTTCTTAAGAAGGGACAATCCAGAAAAAAAGGTTTGAATCGTTCTATCTCTGATGCAGGTTGGGGTGAATTGATTTTGAAGATTGAGTATCTTGCTGTGAAGCAAGGAAAAATCACAATTAAAATCAATCCTAAACACTCTAGCCAAGAATGCAGGAATTGCGGTCATATTGACAAGTCGAATAGAGATGGTGAAAAGTTCATCTGTGTCGAATGTGGCTATCACGAACACGCTGATATTGGCGCTGCAAAAACCATCAGAGATAGAGCTTTAAAAATAGTACGTGGGGACTCTGCGAAACGGGAGTGCTAGTCATCTAAACGCCCAAAAGACATCACCGTGCTCAAAGAGCAAACGCGGTGAGTTTGGGAACCTGAGTAATCAGGATATTAAGGTTGCGAAATCTTAAGAATCTCAGTCGCTTTAGCGCTGAGAGTGTCAATACAATGAGTGCTCGTCTCGTCGCCATCCAAAGAATGCTGGTTGGCTGGGCCCAACATCGCGGCAGGATCGCTCCTCACAGGAGCGCGGCTCTCATCCCACCCCAAATCAAAGATTATGGGCTCGGGATTCCCGCCTGTCTAGCTAACTCTAAACGATGAGTTAAACAATTGATTTACCGGACACAATTTAACTGGGGCGAAAGGATTCGAACCTCTGAATGGCTGGACCAAAACCAGCTGCCTTACCACTTGGCGACGCCCCAACGTCTCAACATTTACTATACTAACACCCAGACACGGGAATCTGTCAAGCACTTTGACAATAAAATTTAAAAAATCTTTTTGAAACCGATCGCCCGCAGGTTTATTCTTTGATCGCACGGGGGCGAGCTACCGGGATTTCAATACTGAAATCCGCTCCCTGTCCAGGTTGCGAGATACAGTTCAAGCTTCCTCCGTGTTTTTCCACCACAATCTGGTAGCTGATAGACAAGCCGAGTCCCGTACCCTTGCCCACAGGTTTAGTGGTAAAGAAAGGGTCAAACAAGTGGCATTTAGCTTTTTCGGCCAATCCGGGCCCGCTGTCTTGAATCCGAATCACCACAACTTGAGGACTCGACTTTCCTGAATCATCAGCCTCCGAGTTTGGGGCCACCACCGCCGTCGAGATTTTGATCGTCTTGGGTGGGGGCTGATTTTCCAAAGAGTCGATCGCATTCGCCAAAATATTCATAAATACTTGGTTGAGCTGCCCGGGATAGCACTCTACCTTCGGGAAGTTGCCGTAGTCTTTAATTACCTCAATTCCCGGTATTAGCCCATTTGACTTCAAGCGGCTCTGCAAAATCAGCAGCGTGCTGTCAATCCCTTCGTGAATGTCCACCAGCTTCATCTCTGCTTCGTCGTGCCGCGCAAAGTTCCGCAGAGACAGGACTATTTGGCGGATGCGTTCGGTTCCCATCTCTATTGAAGACAGAATTTTCAGCAAATCGGGCGCTATGAAATCAACATCGATTTCTTCGCTTTTGTCGAGAATTTCGGGGCAAGGCTCGGGGTAGTGCTTTTGATACAAGTGCAGCAAATCCAGCAGATTTTTCATGTACTGCTTGCAATAAGTCAAGTTGCCGTAAATAAAATTAACCGGATTGTTAATTTCATGGGCGACGCCGGCGACCATTTGACCGAGAGAGGACATTTTTTCGTTTTGGATGAGCTGAGCTTCTTTCTGCTGCAACTGCTGCAAAGTTTCCGTCAGTTGGCGGGCTTGAGTTTGGGCGGCTAAGGCTGCCGCGCGGGTTTGGGCGTAGAGTTCGGCTTGGTCGATCGCGATCGCCAGTTGATCAACCACCGCTTGCAGCAATTCCACTTCGCTCGTCGTCCAGGAATGGTGGCTGCTGTAATGGTTGCAAACTACAGCACCCATTTGACCGGAGCGAGTCTTGAGTGGCAGCAGCAGCTTAGAAAAAATCCCGAGACTGGTCAAAAAATCTCGCGTGGGCGGTTCTATGCACAGTGCTGTTGCCGCGTCCCCGATCCGGAGCGTTTGGCGGTGGCAAATTTTCTCGGCCAGCAGGGTTACTTGTTCGATCGGATATTCTGTAAGCCGCTCTTTCAGTTCGGGATTTGCCGCCTCGTGGGTGATTGCAAAGCTTGGCTGCCCGTCTCGCGAGATAGAGTACCACAAAAAGTAGCACTGGTCAACCTGCAACAAGCTGCGAATTTCGTTGACAGCCGTATCTAAAATTTTGTCGAGGTCGAGGGAATTCCGCATCTGGCTGGCGAGACCGAACAGCAGGCCTTCCCGGCGGCTCAACAATTCTTCTCGGGCCGTGATGCGATCGATCGCCACGGCGATGGCGTTAGCCATGCAGCCCAGAACTTCTAGCGCTCCCTCGCTTACCAAAGCGCTACTGCACAGAGCCAGCACTCCCACCAGCCGCTCCTCCACTATCAGCGGATAGGCAATGGCGCAGAGAGACGGGTTCGACAGTAGGCATACAGGAGCCGTTTGGAGTTTTCCCGCTTCTGCTCGCACCCAATCTTCTATTTCCCGTTCCCACCCTTCGATGGTGAGTCCTGAATCTGCCTGCAATTCTAACTGCTCTGTCTGCGGGTTGAACGTCCAGATACTCGCCTCTTTGGCGTCGAGGTAATCTACCATTGCCTCGGTGCAGCGGTTGAGGATGGGCGATATTTTCCCACCTTGTCCGAGGGCTGCACCGACTTTAGCTTGCAGAGATCCCAAGCGAGCTCGCTCTTGTAGGGACGCTGCCGTTAGTTGGCGATCGGAGGTGTCCCCAGGGCCGGCAACAATTTCTCCGATTGGTTGGGTATCGTCCGTGCGCCCGATGCCCGCTGAATTTTCCCACAAATATTGAGATTTGCCTGTTTCCCCCAGCGTTGGGAGCTTTTTTGTTGCGTATATTCTCCTGCTGCTCTGTGGCGTATGCACCGCACACAAGCTGGATGGGTTCGAGCCAGGAACTAACTCGGAGATTTGCTGGCTGTTCGAGCTGATATCTTCTGCCTCTGGCAACTGTTTCTGGGCATTGACTAATTGCCAGCGCAGCTCCACCAAACTCGCAACTTGCCGGCTCAAAGCTTGCAGACCTTGTATCGTTTCTTTTGTCAAGTCTCGCGGCACCGAGTCCATGACGGATAGCACTCCCAGCACCTGCCCATCAGAGCTGACTACTGGGATTCCGGCGTAAAATTTCACGAAGGGGTAGAAAACGATCAGCGGGTGTTCGCCAAATCTCACATCTGTGGAAGCGTCATGGACAATGGCGGCAGGCAGTTCTTTAAAGGAATTTATAGGGAGTTCGATCGCAAATTCGGGAGCAACTGGCGGTTGTTGCAGGGAAATTGCCCGGTCAAATTCCGAGTTTGAGTTTGAGCTCTTGGTGAACTCTTCGGGAGTTTGATCCAGGGCGCGATCGCAAAAATTCAGGTAACGGTGGGCCAAAGTTCGATCGATACCTAACTGCGACTTCAACCAGTGGCGATTACCGTCAATCAAGCTCAAGAAAGCAATAGGAGTTCGGCTGATTTGAGCTGCCAAACCGACCAAATTGTCCAAGCAAGCATCTGGAGCAGAGCCGAGAAGCTGATACAAGTCAATGTTATGGAGATTGAACACTTTTTTACCAAGAGGCAAGGGTGCTTTCATCATGTGTAACTGCCCGTCTAGTTGCTGGCAACCGCCCTTCTCAATACTTTAGAGAAAAACAAGCTATGAATTGTGTGATGGGAGACCGTGGGCGCAACTTCGGCGCAGGCTGCTTGCGCCGAATTCAAACTAACCTCTTGACTGATCTGGAAACTTTTGAGTTATCGGAGTTAGAACAGCCCAGATCTAAGACTATACAAATTATACTTCCAGTTGACTATGCTTTTGAATACCTCCGGCTCTCTAAATCTCAGAGCCTCTGTTGGGAGGAAGCAGCTTTCCAAAATATATGACGATTGCTTACCTAGAATTTTTTTATCAGTTTAATTGTATTTTAACAGACTTATCTAATCGTGGGTAGCTGGCTTGCTGGTAGATTTAAATCAGGGGTTTGTGCCACAATACCAGTGTCCCTTACCGAGCTGTGCCTTAGCCGGGAGTTCAACTACAGTTAGGAGATGAATTACAAAAGATTGGTAAGATGTTAAACTTTGTAACAATAGTTGTTCAAACTCGACCTTTTAGGGTTTCTGGGCCCGGATGCACATTTTGCAACTGTTGTAATTGCCGATCGACCACTCTCCCAATCCCTTTTTTCGAGTTTGAGGTGAAAAAAGAGGGGTAATGTTTCAACTAACGCTCCAACGGGGTTGACAATTATTGTGTAGAGGCAACTCTCAAAAAATAACTGCAGGAAGTATGTTTTGTATTTTCAAGAACTATAAATAAACAGGGAGAAGAATATGTCTGCAAGTAGCAGTCAAGTACCAACTATTTTGGCAGTTGATGATAGCGTCGTGATGCAAGGACTTGTTAAACAAGCCTTAAGCAAAGAGTTTCGAGTTCTCGTAACCGACAATGCAGTGGATGCTTTGTCAACGATTTATCACGAACAAATTTCTGTTTTGTTGCTGGATGTTTCGATGCCTGGTATTGACGGATTGGAACTCTGCCGCACGGTGCGGAGCTTGCCTCAGTTTCAGAATTTGCCGATCGTAATGCTGACAGCGCGAGATGGAGCCTTTGATAAGGTACAGGGGCGTTTGGCGGGAGCAACAGAGTATTTAACTAAGCCGTTTGATGCTGATAAGTTGCGCGAGGTAATTGGTAAGTTTATCAAAATCAAATAATTGGACTTAGAAAAAAAAATAGTTTTGAGTAATTAATGAAGTAATTTAAGTAATTAATGAACTAAAAAGTTGCGATCGCCCTCTCTGATCCTCGACTTCTTTAACAAGTCGGGGGGCGGGGCATTCTGCACAATTTGCGAGGTAAGTCCTAAATTTTTAATTTTGCCAGGAGTAAAGGAGCGATCGCACTGACAGGTAGAACATATTGGGCGGCACCGAGGGCGATCGCCTCCTTGGGCATTCCGAAGACAATGCAGCTAGCTTCGTCTTGAGCGATTGTCAACCCGCCTTGTCTGGCGATCGCCAACATTCCGTCAGCACCATCTCTACCCATTCCTGTCAGCAAAACCCCCGCTGCTGCCCGACTATAAAAATTAGCTACCGACTTAAATGTCACCGTTACAGAAGGGCAGTGTCCTGCGGCATGAGCAGCTTCTGAATAAACAAATCGCCCTTGAGAGTCCAATTCTAAATGACGTTTTTCGGGCGGGAAATAAACAGTTCCTGCTTGTGGCAATTCCCCAAAAGAAGCTATCTTAACAGGCAGTTTCGATTCACAACCCAGCCAATCAACTAATCCTTGCAAAAAACCTTCACTGATGTGCTGGACACAAATTATAGGCACTGGAAAACTAGCCGGAAGTTTAGAAATAATTGCGTACAGTGCTTGCGGCCCCCCTGTAGAAGCCCCTATAGCCAATACTTTAATAGTGGGAGATTTAACATTTTCGTTGGAAAATTTGTAATTAGGAACTGGTGCTTGGTTAATTTTTACAACTTGATTATTATCTTGTGTTGGCATAGTTTTTTGATGCCGTGTAAATACTTTAACTCCTGAGAGTATTTTAACCTTAGCTATTAATTGACTGGCTAGGCGCTCGTAATCTGATACCAACCCGCCCATCGGTTTAGGAAAAACATCCAATGCACCAGCCTTTAACACTTGAAATACATTCTGAGTATCATTCGCTTGCACTGAAGCACTAATTACTAAAATTGGTAGCGGATATTTCTTCATTACTTCTTCGGTAAATTCTAACCCGTTCATTGGTGCCATATTCAAATCCGTACAGATTACTTGGGGCTGAAGTTTGGGGATTAATTCTAGTCCTTCTAATCCGTTGCAAGCTGTTCCTACAACTTGGATGTCTGGCGAGGACTCAAAAATTCGTTTGAGGACGAGCGTAACTACTGGAGAATCTTCAACTAACAATAGTTTAATGGGCGATAACATCAGTTTGCTGGGGAATGGGGAATGGGAAATGGGGAATGGGGAATAGGGCACTTGTGCTGCCCTTCGACTTACTTCCATTCGGCGAAGCTGAGCGGGCAAACCGCCCAGGGCGAGTGGCTACACTCAGCACGAGTCGCTCAGTAACCGCGTAGTCAAAGTATTGGGCATTGATCAGCATCTATGCACTGGTAATTGTGCACTGGGCACTGGATATTCGGCCTTGCTAATTGGTAGTAAATAACAAATGCCTAATAACCAAGGAGTAATGACTAATGACTAAACTAACCTTTTTAGTGTCTCTACCAACACATCTTGATTGAAAGTACCTTTAGGAATATAAGCATTTGCCCCCGCATCAGCCCCTCTTTTTCTATCTTCATCCGATGCCAAAGATGTCACTAAAATTATCGGCAACTCACTGTATTCTTTTTGCTCCCGAATCTTAACAGTCAGAGCCAAACCATCTAAATTTGGCATTTGTACGTCAGAAATCACAGCATCAAAATCGCGAGTTTTCAATTTATGGAAAGCATCCAATCCGTCTACCGCAGTCACAACTTCGTAACCCGCACCTTCCAGGATGCGCTTTTCTTGAGTGCGCGTGGCTATCGAGTCTTCTGCTAATAGTATAACTTGTTTTCTGCTGGCAGTCTCAAGTTGCGATCGCGCACCAGAAACCCCACGGGACGAAACTTGCTGGCGTACAGATTTTATCAAATCGTGGGGATTGAGTACCATACAAACTTCCCCAGTACCCAGAATTGTGGCGCCCGAAATATTTCGCACCCGTTTCAGCAATTGACTTTGAGGTTTCATCACCACATCCTGTTCGTCTATCAAAGCATCTACAAATAATCCAAATCTTTCCTCCCCAACTTTCAAAACAATACAAGGCATTTTTGAAGAAGTTGAATTTAGGAAGTAATTTTGATTTTTTCTCAGAGTTTCGCTCCCAGTTTCCTGTCTCAAATACCGATTTTTTTGCCACCCTTGTCTATTGTTTAATTCTAGTAAATCTGTCAGATGAGCAACTGACAGAGGGTGACCCTTTGAAAGTATAGTTTCCTTACCTTCTATAGCAAATATCTCAGACTGAGACACCTGTTGAGCCGTGTCTACAAACTCTACTGGCAGAGCATAAGGAATGTCTTCAACTATGACAATTAATACATTTGCTGTAGCTAAAGACGTGCTGATTTGCAGCCTCAAAGTGCATCCTTTACCCGGTAAAGACTCTACTTGGATACTACCTTTTAGGGCTTCAACATTAGTGCGAACTACATCTAAACCCACCCCGCGCCCCGATATTTCGGTAACAAATTTTTTGGTCGAAAACCCCGGAGTAAAAATCAAAGATTGTACTTGAGTATCGGTCATTTCTGCCAGTTCTTCAAGCGTACAAATATTACGTTTTACAGCCATTTGTTTAATGCTCTCTAGATTTAGTCCCCGGCCATCATCAGCAACTTCAATAATAATATTGCTAGCAATATTATAGCCTTTAATTCGGAGAGTAGCCACGGGAGGTTTGCCGAGCTTTTTCCGCTCTGCAACAGTTTCAATACCGTGGTCGATCGCATTTCTAATCATGTGCATTAAAGGGTCTTTCATTTCCTCTAAAATGCGTTTATCTGCTGTAGTTTCGCCTCCTTCAATCACTAATGCAACTTCTTTACCTTCCCGTTTCGCTAAGTCTCGAACAGTGCGAGGAAATAAATTAAAAATAGTAGACAAAGGCAGCAGTCTCAGAGTGCGAATTCCTGATTCTAATGCCTCAGCGATTAATTCGAGTCTGGCAGTATCTTCATAAACTCGATTTCTCAATCGGTTGACTAAAGTTCCGAGACGTTCTAAACGTTCTTCTGTACGTTGATAGTAATCCTGCAATTGGCTAAATTTACCGTTAGGTTTAATACCATTTTCATCTATTTGCATCCGATCAAAACTCAAGCTCGTTACAAAATATTCTCGGCTCCACTCTTCCCACAAAGTTGTAATTTGTTCGATCTCTGCAACTCGGTGTCCTAGCCGAGTTTTTGTGACAGTAAGTTCCCCTGCTTGAGTCATTAAATCGTCTAAATTTTGAGTAGCAACGCGAATGGTTTCAATGCGGTAAGATGAGGTTGAGGATGCAGTAACTGCCGACTGCGAAGCCGACTCACTTGCCGGCCCAGAAGGTACCTGCAAGTTTTGATCTTGCCGTAGAAATTCTGGCTTTGATTGTAGGGGTAAAAAAGAGGAATTTTTCTCTAAGTTAAGGACTTCAGAAGTTTCAACATTTGTTTCTAGTTCTTGAATAAGAGGCTCAGTAAATTGCGGTTCTATCAACGGTTGTTCTGGTACTTGTGAAGATGAGGGATCTACTATTGAGGCTGCAGCCTGTGGCTGTGGCTGACTAGAAGAACCCATCATGCTAGCGAGGATGTAAAAAGTATTAACGCCGGAATCTTCGCCGGTAACGGCTTCGTTAACGAGTTTCCGCATGGCCTCTAAACCTTGCGAAAGTCGATCGCTAATATCCAAATTCAGTTGAGTTTCTCCCCGCTTGACACCCTCCAAAATATGCTCCATTTGATGAGCTAAAGATGCTACATTCTTTACGCCCAGCATCCCAGCATCACCTTTAAGAGAATGGGTTTCCCGCAACAATTGTTCTAGCTTAGCTAAGTCGCTGGGATGTTGTTCTAAGTACAGCAATCCATCGTCTAGTTTCTGTAAGTGTTCTTGACTAGCGACTTTAAATACATCTCGAAGTTCTTGATCTTCAATCATCATATATGTTTTTGAGTAATAGGTAATTGAGCATGGCTCATGGGTAATTGGTAATGATAATTATGTGGAATAGTCAGTCGATTGCTAATGACTAATGACTAATAGACCTCTTGCGAAAGTCTCAGGCGAGGGCTAATTTGTCTTCAAAGAAAGTTCATAATTATAAATACCAGCGATCA
>NZ_JAUBRI010000177.1:0-1670 GCF_036701795.1 Microcoleus sp. N9_A1 | reverse complement strand
TTCCCTACTTTCTCATGTCGCAAAAACGAATTCCATTTTCCGAGTACCTGCTGTACTTTTATAACATTGTTCTCGCGGGCAGATTTAGCCAACCAGCGACCAGAAACAGGTTCCTCTGCTTGCGACAGGAAATAGATAATCCTAACCTTCAATTCCAGCAGAGGATCGTTTTCCCTGCCCATGCCCATCATCTGTCCCCAGTGTTTTTGATAATATTCCTCCAAACCCGCTGGCAAATCATTTAAATTCACATCATTGTACGTGCCGCCTTCAATCTCATCAAGTACGTGGCGGAGGTAGATAAATTTCTTTTCGCTTTTTTGGGCTACCGCCGTCACAAACTGTTCCCGCTGCAAATTTCGACCCTTAATCCAATCCTGAATTAACTGGCTTCTCTCCGTGCGTTTTGCCAGATAAGCCTCGACATCTTTCTGACTTTCAGCACTGTATTTCATCAAATCAAAAACCGTCTTGTTAGCTGTCGGCATTGTCAGAAAATCCGGTCGCTTGGAAACAATAAAATAAACGTTGTCCGGCAAATCATTAGGCAAATACGAAACATTACTGTTGCTAGTTTGAGCCTTCCAATCAACTTCATCCAGCGCATCCACCACAAAAATTATTTTTTTGTCCTTGCTAGACTTAGCGCTGACTTCCTTCAGCAACTCGCCTAGAAAGTTGTTATTTTTCAGGGCATTTTCCGGCAGTCGCGGATACTTATCTTTAAGATTAAAACCTTCAATCAACTGAGTGCAAGCATTTTCCAAAAAAGTTTCAGCGCTGACAATCCCGTCCGGTTGCGAGTTGAAATGAGTAACGCAGCGGCGCTTCAACATCACCACACAGGCAGCCATAATCGCGCTTTTCCCAACACCCGGTTCCGCCTCCAAAACAAAATAGCCTTTTTGCTTTGTCCCCAGAAACTCATTAATTGCTTTAAACACAAATTTCCGACCGGTAAAGTCTTTAATTCTGTCCTGAATAATCGTCTCTGACTTAACAGGAATCGGCAAACTCGGCGCAGCAGGATCGATATATCTTTCCAGCAATGCCCTAATCTGCGCCAAATCGGATCGGATGCCAATTTCGATCGCCTCCAATTTCACCATCACTTGACAAATCTGCTGCTGAGTTGCCACCGCCTCCAACTTTTGCAGAATCTCCCCATTTTGCAGCCCCAAATCTCTCAATTCAGTCAAAGCAATTTGGTGAAGATTCAACAGCATGGCCGCAAACTTTTCGCCTCCCTTCGCCGCATCCAGTTTCAGCACTTCCCGGTAGGCTTTCGGGAAAGTTGTGTACAGCTTGTCCGCCACAAATTCCACGATTTCCCCATCGAAGGATTTGCCCTCGCTGCGGGCAAATTCCTGCAGGAAACTTGCCCAATCTTCCGGTGTCAATCCCGTAACGCGATCGAACTCTTCGACATCGGCCGAAAAAATCTTGGTTAGCTGGTCTTCGGAAATCTGTAAACCCCTTGACAAATCGGCTGTACTCGTGTTAATATCCAGCCAGTATTCAGGAGTTTTCTCGGCTAATTTATCTAAAGCCTGTTTTGGATAAGGCAAATTTTTGGTTTCGGCGATCGCAATTAATTCATCCGACTTCGCAACCTCTCTCAAAATATAGCCGATCGCCTCACCCGCCGCCTTAATCAAATCGTGATTATC
>NZ_JAUBRI010000176.1:0-1683 GCF_036701795.1 Microcoleus sp. N9_A1 | reverse complement strand
TAGGGCTTGCTGAATAAGTTCGAAAAAATCGCGTAGGCGAAGCCAGCCGCAGGCATCGCACTTGATGGGCAATTCAAGCTCGGCGAAACATAAATTTTTGTTGACTATAACTTGCCCAGTTATAGCTTTTAATAATCATTAAACCGTAAATAGGTGTGATTTTCGGTTTGTGACATAAAAACACACAAAAAACCCGTCTTAACCAGGTAGAAAGGTTGATTACTAAAAAAGTAATAGCAATGGCTGTTTGTGAAGTATTATCAAGTTTTGCCATGACTCGATTCAGGCTAAATCTTCGTTTTCCTTGTCCAAATTTTCCTTCAATCGCATTTCTAATTCTTTCATCTTCTAAGGCTTGTTTTTTTGTTTCTTTACTCACATTTGCTGGTGGCCTTCCTAGCGGAGACCCACTCATTCTAATTCCTCTTTCTTTACACCAGGCTCGGTTTTCTCTGGTTCGATAAATCCGATCGGCATGGACTGATTCTGGATAGTATCCTGTGTAACTTTTAAAAGCTTCTATTTGGGCTTTTAAGTCTCCCGATTCGTTAAAGTTATCCCAACTTATCCGGTCTAAAAATACATATCCTTCAAAGCAACTCGCTGATAGTTTTGCTCCAAACTCTACGGGTTTCCCTGCTTTTCCTCTCACAATTGGACGGATGTGGGGTTGGCTTAAACTTACTATTCTGTCCTCTATACTCTGTTTGTTATTTGACCATAACCAGAGTTGTTGTCGATAGACTTCTGTGAGAACTAGCAAGGTTTTATATTGTTTTTTGGTCAGACTTTGTAGGGTCGCACCTGATTCCATTAGCTCTTCAATATGACCTAAGTTTCTTTTGATATATTGCAGTTGTTTTTTAATTGCTTGGATTTTTTTGTGGCGTTTAGGTCGTCGTTGTTTGGCTACTACTAAGTAGTCTTTTCTTGCTATTTTTCGGTAGGTTCTGGGTTTTTTATTAATTTTTACTTTGAGGGATTTATAGAGGATATCAATAATTTTTTCGGTATGCACTCGGGCTAGGTTTAATAGTCCTAAGTCCGTCGGATAGCTAATATCTGCTGGGGCACAGGTCGCATCTACGAGCAACTTTCCTTGATTGATTCATTTTTTGTGTCCGAATCCTTTTTTTTTTCGGGTGTGACTGGGATGGTTCCGCGCATTTTATTAACCATTCTTTCATTGACTTTTTTGATTAAATTCGCACTAATTCGCTGCCGAAAGTGGACTAATAGTGATGGGTCAAATGGGGGTTCATTACTGTAGGTTGATTGACCGATAAAGTATTGCAGGTATGGGTTTTCTCGGATCTGTTCTACTGTTTCTATATCGCTGATTCCCAGTTTTTCTTTAATAATTAATGCCCCCAATGCCATCCTAAATGACTTGGCGGGTGCGCCCATAACGGTTGTGAAATTTTCAGCATATTCTGATTCAAATTCTGACCACGGGATCAGTTCTGCCATCTTTACCCAACGGTTATCTGCTGACAACCTTCCTTCAAAAGGGAGTTCAAAGTCGGATGGGGGGTTTAGGGCAACCTCAGCTTTTCTGTACACGCTCGCAAATGGTGATGCACGGGTTTTGAGTCATTATACCTGTTTTTCTTGCACCATTACTGCCTTTATTCGTCCGAAAATCCATACCGTGTTTACTTCAACCACTGATTCAGCAAGCCC
>NZ_JAUBRI010000175.1:0-1706 GCF_036701795.1 Microcoleus sp. N9_A1 | reverse complement strand
TTGACACTCTCAGGGCTGAAGCCACTGAGATTCTGCGGACAAAGCAGCTTTAGGTAACACCCAAAGTTTTACTCTCGCTACGGTGGTCAAACACCGTCTACACAGTCGGTCAAGTTTTACACCTAACTTACTGGCTACTTTTCTTAAGATGTTGGCAGCCCCATTCAGATCCGCGTTGATTACAGTTCCATCACCCGAACGATACAGTCCACGTTTAATTCGCTTTCCAGATGCTTTCCACCCAGGCGGTTTTTCACCATACTTGGGTAGGGAGTCTCCATCGAGAAAGCTACTTTTGGAAGTATATGCTTCTTCTGTTTCCGTGAACTTAATGCCGTGCAAATTGCCAAGCTGTTTTAAGCGATCTTTCAATTTCCCTAAGGGCATTTGAACAAACTTCTGATTGTTCAATTTGCCCATGTCAACATTAGATTTAAACCCTTGGTTCCATCCAATTACTAGATTACCGATACCGTATTTTAAACAATGGTCAACGATTAATTTTGCAGCCTTGTTGACACCATCGCGCATTTGGTGATTGCGTTTGCGGGTTACGCGGTCTAACCAACTGTCCCAATAACCCGTGGGCTTTCCTTCTCTCCTAGTCGCTACTTTCTTATTCCAAAGTTGATTCATCCCCTTCATGGCGCGAGCATCAATTAAGAAGGAGTTACCGAGTGTGTCAATACAAGCTGCTAAATTATCAGCGGTTCCCAAATCAATTGATAGTGCTTGATCGTAATCTAAATCGTGTTGCTTACCTTCTACTTCGTAAGACATCTCCAAGTAGAAAGCACCATTTTTTGGGAGAATCGTGAATTCTTTAACTTTTGTATAGTCAATATTTGACGGCATAGGTAGAAGGAATTCTGAAATCCCAAACCAGCGTCTAACTGCTAAGCCCAAGGAAAATCTCAACTGATTACCAATCAATACTGGCTTTAATCCTCCAGAATTTGGGTATGCAACTTTGAATAATTTCGCTCCTTTCAAATACCCCGGAGGCTTAGGTCTAAAAGGCAATTGACCTTCATTGTACAAGGCTTTTAATTCTTTAAAGCTTTTAAAAGCCTCTGCAACCGACATCAAAGTTTGTTGCATGGGTGTCGAAGGCAACGACTTGGCAACCATCGACTTAGAAATTGACGGTTCAAAAGACAAGTCGAATTTTCCGGTCAGCAGTTTTCCAGTCTTAAAAAATGTTTGGCGAGCGAAGTAAACAGCGCTATTGTACAACTTGCCGGATTGCCGACAAAGATATTGCAACACGGCCTCAACTTCTTTGTTTGGGGACAGCAATACTTGCTGCACTCCCATGGTTTTCTTGACTTTAGCCACCTCTTTTTCCTGAAACATGGTTGATTTATTTAGTTGAGGTGAGTATAGTGGATAAGTCAACTCATAACAACAAAACTTTATGTTACCACTTCCAGAGTATCAAACCCACAACCACGTCAAATTCTTGCTTAACTACCATTTTGTGTTTATCCCTAAACGCCGGAAGAAAGTTCTGGTCGGCAGTATAGCAACTAAGCTGCGTGAAATATTTTTAGCGCTTTCAATCGAGAAAGGTTGGGATATCTTAGCTCTGGAAGTAGCGCCAGATCATGTACATTTATTTGTGGCGGTCAAGCCAATGGATACTCCTGCGTTAGTCGTTAAAGCCTTCAAGGGACGTTCTAGTCATAATTTAAGGGCTGAATTTC
>NZ_JAUBRI010000174.1:0-1778 GCF_036701795.1 Microcoleus sp. N9_A1 | reverse complement strand
CTGATTCATTTACGCTGAACATTTCTCTACATAGCTGTGCAATGCTGGAGATGTAACGATAGCAATCCCGTCATTACTGACAGAACAGGTCGAATCCGACAAAGCACGTAACAAAATATTACGTGCGCCGTTCAAATCTCGCTCAATTACCGTTTGGCAATTAGGACATTTGAACACTTTAGAACCCCCAAGTTTTCGATGAATATGACCACAATTGCCACAAGTCTTGGACGTATAGGCTTCGGATACATCAACAACAATCGAACCCTTTTTATCGGCTTGATGTTTGATAATTTGCTTGAAGCGATAATGCGCCCATGTCAACATTTGACGTACTGACTTCTTGTTAATCTTTCGCTTGGTGCGCTTGACCATTTGAGACGTTTCAAATGTTGGCAGGAAGATAACTTGGTAATTTGTGGTTAGAAAGTGTGCAGCTTTTTTGTGAAGCTCATTAACAAGATTTTGAATCTTGTTTCTGATTCTTGACGCCGCCTTTCTCATCGCTCTTCTTTGTTTGGCAGACACTTTAGTCATCTTTCCCATTAACTTGTCAAGATATTGACACAGGCGGGTGATTCTTCCGATATCTCCACTACCAATCTCAATCACTTTTTCCGAGTCGTAACCTGTTAAAAATGTCCGAATACCAGGATCTAAGGCGATTGCCGAGTTAGACACAGATGGTTTTGAGTCATATTCTTCGGGCAAAATAGCGAACCAATTGCCACGGTGTAAAACTAGCTGAGTACCATATTTACAAGATACTGGAACCGGTTCGGATGCTGTGAATTTTAGCCCTTTAACTCTTGATTTAAGCCACATCCCATCTCGGAAGTTAGAATCATTAAATTTCACCGTAGAGCGAGGATTGCGAATGCTTCGATACTTGGCATCACGACTAGCGGAATATGCTCGGTGAGCATCAAAAATAGCATTTTGCCTGATATGGCATGGTGTATCTTTTACCCACTTCGGTAAATCTGATTGCATAATTTTGTTACGCAATTTGAGTTTAGTTAGGCGGTCTTGCTTTTGTTGAGAGATTGCCTGGTTGTAACAATACCTCGTTGCTGCTATCCACGTCTTCCAAATCTTGGCCAGTGCTGGCTCTGGGTAAATCTGGATCTTCCTTGATTTTAGTTTTATATTTTCTAAGTCCGTAGAGTCGGCAGGAAAAGACGTGAATAATGGCAAGTATGTCTTCGACCATTTCTCGTTCTGGAGAAAGGTTGTCTTGGTTGAGAACCACGATCTTTGTTCCATCGAGTTGACAGAGCCATTCAATGAGTTCAAAGCCAAATCTGGCAAGTCGGTCTTTGTGGGCAACGACAACAGAGCCGACATTGCCTGTACGGACGGTTTCCAGAATGGATCTAAGTCCTTGCCTTTTGAAATTGAGCCCGGAGGCAATGTCGGTAATGAGTTCGGCTGATGGATAGAGTTCCAGTAATCTGGCAATTTGTCTGTCAAGGTCGGCTTTTTGACCCCGACTGGAGACTCTGGCATACAAAATGGTTCTAAGGTTGGTTTTGTTTTGTCCGGCATAAGAGTTGATTAAGTATCGTCGTTGACCTGCGGGTGTGCGGATGGCTTTGATCATGCCATCCTTCTCCCACCGCCTAAGCGTGTGTAGACAAACTCCAAAATGTTCGCTTGCCTGTCTTGGTGTTGAGTAGGTATCCAATTGTGAATAATGCTTACTACTTTTATAAGTTACCGCATAATTCAGGTATTTTCAGTAAAGTTCAATAAATTAGCCTACAGGACTATGCTCT
>NZ_JAUBRI010000173.1:0-1803 GCF_036701795.1 Microcoleus sp. N9_A1 | reverse complement strand
GGTTTATAAAATATCAATGGCTCGAAATAGATGCCTACTCTAGCTGGCAATCTCTTGTTTCATCTGTAGAAAAAATTCTTAAAGAATTTGGAGATAATTATGTAATTAATTTTGCTTAACTACTTAACCAAGGCAAGAAAACAGCCGGAGTAGACGGAGTTAAATCACTCTCGCCCGTCCAAAGGCTGGCACTGGTGAAAAAACTTGAGCTAAAGGGGAAGGCTAAACCTACCCGTAGGGTATGGATAGATAAACCAGGGACAGACGAAAAACGTCCCCTTGGTATTCCCACGATATACGACAGGGCGCTTCAGGCGTTAGTAAAACTAGCACTTGAACCGGAGTGGGAAGCACGATTTGAACCCAACTCCTACGGATTCCGACCTGGACGGTCATGCCATGATGCAATCGGGGCAATTTTTGGTGCGATTAAGCAAAAAGCTAAGTATGTGCTGGATGCTGACATTGCTAAATGCTTCGACAGAATTAATCACGGGGAACTTCTCAAAAAGCTAAACACATTCCCAACATTAAAACGCCAAATAGGAGCATGGCTCAAATCAGGAGTGATGGACGGCAAACAGTTATTCCCCACATCTGAGGGTACGCCACAAGGCGGGGTCATTTCTCCGCTATTGGCAAATATTGCCCTTCACGGGATGGAAGAACGGATTAAGCAGATGGCAGAAACTCTGCCAGGTAAAAAACGAGACAATCGCAACTCCCTAAGCCTAATCCGCTACGCCGATGACTTCGTGATATTGCACGAAGACATAACCGTTGTCCAAAGATGTAAAGAGATAATCTCCGAGTGGTTAAATGGCATGGGTTTAGAATTGAAGCCAAGTAAAACACGCCTTGTCCACACTTTAAGAAGACATGAAGGACAGGGCGCTGGATTCAACTTGCTGGGATTCAACATCAGGCAGTATCCAGCGGGAAAATATAACACAGGTTGTAATACCAATGGAAAACCACTTGGATTCAAGACACTCATCAAACCCAGCCAAGAAAAAGTCAAGGTACATTATGACCGGATTGCAAAAGTAATAGAACAGAATAAGGCAGCCTCCCAAGCTGCACTCATAGCCCAAATGAACCCCATCATCAGAGGGTGGGCTAATTATTACAGCACCCTAGTCAGCAAGGAGATATTCTCCAGAACTGACAGTCAAATGTTTCAAAAACTAAAAAGCTGGGGAAAATACCGCCACCAGAACAAGTCGGGTTATTGGATATCCAGTAAATATTGGCAAACCATAGGCGGAGATAACTGGGTATTCGCAACCAGGCAAGAAGGTGAAAACCCACTGCGGTTACTAAAACATAGCGCCACTGAAATAGTGCGCCATGTAAAAGTTAAAGGCGATGCCAGTCCTTATGATGGCAACCTAGTTTATTGGAGTACAAGAATGGGGCAAAACCCTGAAGTACCTAAGACGGTGGCAACACTGCTGAAGAAACAAAAAGGGAAATGTACCCACTGCGGATTACATCTCACAGAACAATCGGTGATGGAAGTTGACCACATCATTCCTAAGTCGAAAGGCGGAAAGAATGAGTATAAAAATATGCAATTACTTCACCGTCATTGCCACGACGAAAAGACAACCAGAGATGGGAGTCTCGGTACAAAATCTGGCTGCAATAGCGCCAAGCCTATACCCATCAAATTGGGTAACAGAGGTATCAACGACAATGACCTTAACACAGAGGAGCCGGATGAGGTGAAGCGCGACGTGCAAAGTCGCATTTGATGAGTAGAGAGCCGTCTCTCTCTGGGGTACTTCTCCTCAGTCCTCG
>NZ_JAUBRI010000172.1:0-1834 GCF_036701795.1 Microcoleus sp. N9_A1 | reverse complement strand
CGAGAGTAAAACTTTGGGTGTTACCTAAAGCTGCTTTGTCCGCAGAATCTCAGTGGCTTCAGCCCTGAGAGTGTCAAAGTGCGAATAGCTTCTACTTCTGCTTGCCCAACTCAAGCAACCACAACCGCTGTTTTAGCATTCTCGCTCAACAGCAACTGGCCTGTGGCATCAATACTAAAATCTTTCCCCAGCAGAAAACCCTTGCCCATCAACCGCTGGCAAACAACCAGCGCAGTAATTCGGCGAATTTCTTCCATCACGTCAGCAGGAATCAAATAACTCAAACTCCAGATCACGGACTCGCAGTCATACCAAATCAAACGCTCAATACTGACAATCATCAAAGCAGCTACACTGTCAACAGACAGCCGCCCTCTGAGATCCGCAATCAAATCCTTACCAATTAAGCTATTGCGACTCATCATCGCTCTAGCCATCTTCCCAATTTCTTGTTCGAGTTCTAAATGATTCATGCTTGGCACTGGCTTTTATGTTTTTAAAGCACTACTAAAAGTAAAAACAGTAGCCGCTACCAGGCTCTGCCATAGCGTAGCTGACGCAGGCTCTACCGTAACTCCTTTTAACAAAGTATACCTAAAGAAAGATCAAAAATGTATCTAAAGGGAGATACCAAAATATTATTTTTTAAGACAAATTGGTAAACTAATTTCCACAAGAGTTGTTACGAGCAGCAAATTGAGTATTTATACTTACTAGAACCCGGAGTAAAGTCAATCGATTTTAGATTTTAGATTGAAGAATTGGAGAAAGCGACCTCACGGAGGAATGCGGGGGGTTGTACCCTGGCTGCTTTCGGTCGAAGATTTGGTAAATTCGCTACATAATAAGGAAGTAATCACTTCGGAGAAAAAACAGCAATGGCTGCAAACCAGGCAGACATCGATATTGCCCCCTTGATCGACTACGGCCTGATCGACCCCACCGCTACGCCAGAGCAAGTAGAAAACTGTTGCCAACAAGCAGAGAGATTTGGTTTTGTCACAGTTTGCGTGTATCCCGCCTACGTCAGACAAGCAGTTGAGCTGCTGCACGGCAAACGTCCCAAAGTCTGTACAGTTATAGGTTTTCCCACCGGTGCTTCGACTTCAACGGTGAAAGTTTACGAAGCTCTAGAAGCCGCAGATAATGGAGCCGTAGAGTTAGATGTCTCCGTTAATTTAGGATTGTTGAAAGCCGGAAAAATAGACGAATTCCACCGGGAATTAGCCCAAATTTGCGAAGAAACTAATCTCACCATCAAAGCAATTATTGAAAGTTCGCTCCTTTCCGATGCCGAAAAACAATTAGCGGCTGAGATTTGTATGGAAGCTGGTGTGGCTTATATCAAAACCAACACTGGCTTTTTTGGCCCGGCGAAAGTTGACGATGTGCGACTGCTGAAGGAAGTTACGAAGGGACGGATTGGGATTAAAGCAGCCGGCGGAATTCGTACTCATGAACAAGCTTTAGATTTGGTAGTAGCTGGGGCAACTCGTTTGGGGACTTCTCGCGGCCCAGAATTACTCCGCCAGCGCGATAATTTAGACAATCGTTGACAGTTGACAGTTGACGGTTGACAGTTGACAGTTGACGGTTGACGGTTGACAGTTGACTGTTGACGGTTGACAGTTGACTGTTGGCTGTTAACTGTTGACTTGTATTCATTGGTCATTAATCAATTGTTGACCATCAATTGTTTAAAGGAGTTAATATGGAGAACTTCCAACAGCTACAAGTTTATCAATTAGCCGAAAAAAGTATCGGCTCAATAAGTAGGGGTAACAGTTAATCTAGTTGCCAAGACAAGCCCAAGGGATGAAGAGAAGATTTTTCG
>NZ_JAUBRI010000171.1:0-1960 GCF_036701795.1 Microcoleus sp. N9_A1 | reverse complement strand
AGAGTAAAACTTTGGGTATTACCTAAAGCTGCTTTGTCCGCAGAATCTCAGCGGCTTCAGCCCTGAGAGTGTCAATACATCGGAATTTGCAGCAGGTCTATGGAACAGATATTCCGCTTTTTCTAAATAAAGCATTGCAAACCCGATCGCCTGCTGCGATTCAAACATGGCGTTATCAGTGATATCGCTTCCATCACATAGTCTATTTGCAATCCATGCCCGCACTGAATTGAGCTTGACCCATTGTTGTTTGAGCGTTTGTTCTTCCATTGAATGTCTAAATGTTTAGATGTCGAGTTGTGCAGCCGATCGCTCTTCACGACGATCAGCAATTTGTCTTACTGTCTTACTGTCCGATTACAGCACCTTTAAGTTGAAGACGAATGGGACAATCATCGTCGGGAAATAAGTGCTTCAGCAAATTTTGCCGATCGACATCATCGCTTATTGACCAAATATCATTCTCAACGACTCCCTGTTCATCCGTAGCGATGCCAGTTGCAAGGTAAAGCTCGGTGCAGCGCCCGTCTCTCATCTGTTTGCGATTCCATTGAATCGCGCAAACGAAATTTAAATCTATGGTTGTGCCTAGCGAAACGATGTGAAACCAGTTGGGCATGATGATTACAAGTGTCTACAAATTGTCTACAGCCTAGCGTTTAGCCCTGGCAGGTGTCGCCAGTTTGCACTGCTACAGATAAATGACTTTCTATGGAAGCCCATTTATCTGTAACACTCATTTGTTGACGGCTTCTTTGAACTGCTTACCGGCAGAGAATGTGGGAACTACCGCAGCGGGGATTTTCATCTGTTCTCCGGTCTTAGGATTGCGGCCGTCCCGTGCTTTCCGCTCCCTCGCTTCAAATGAACCAAAACCTACCAGTGTTACTTTTTCCCCGTCGGCGACGACTTGGGTGATTGAGTCGATAAAAGCGTCCAGTAAGGCATTAGCTGCTTTTTGGGTGGTGTCGGCCTTGCCTGCCATCAGTTCCACCAGTTCTCCTTTGTTCATAAGTGCGATCGCCCTTTAGTTGTTAGTTATTAGTAATTAGTAACGCAAAACCAGCACCCGACGGCGATGCTGGTTTCTGTTGCGGTTATTCTGCGGGGGTTTCCCCGCCGTTATCGTTAGATGACTGTGGTTGTTGCTGTTGTCGCTGCATATCTTGCTGACGCAACATCTCCTGATACTGCTGCTCTTGCAGTTCTTTGAGCTTGATTAGGTTATTTAGTTTTTCTTGATACTCTTGAACCTCCGCACGATACCAGACGATGCACTCCTGACTTTTGACCAACTGCTTTTTAGCATCGTCGATTAGCTGGTCAATAACTCCCCCAAAGGGGTTGAAATTTCCAATTCCCTCCTTGCTAGCTTCTCTATCAAGTCCGAGCCACTGACGCCCAAACCTTCCGCCAGCTCCCGAAAAAGCCGTGCTCCCGTCGGCGTCAGGGTAAACGTCCTGTTCGTTCTCAATTCCCCGTACTGTAACTGTTTCGCCTTCTTGACTTTGACCATATTCTTGGTGATTCATAACGTCTTCCTTAAAGATTACCAAAGTTACACTTGTGACCTTGACAGACTTACAAGTGTGACTTTATGATAAAGCAAAGTCACACTTGTGACAAGATTGCACTGTATACCCCAAACGAATCGGGCGGGAGTGCAGACCCGCCCTTTCCCCAAAACCTATGTACACCTTGGAACAGCTTCAACAGAAAAACCTCAAGGAATTGAAAAAAATCGGCTGGCAGCTCAACGTGCTCCCGGAGGGCGACAAACGGTGCCGCCAAAACTGGATTGATGCGTTGGTCGGCATTCAGCCCCCGCTGCTGAAACTGCTGGAAACTTCCCCCGGTGTTGTGCACGAAGCTCCGAACACTATGCACGAAGCTCCGATGGAATCTGCCGACTCGATCGAAGTTCAACGCCAGGAGCCGCCGATCGAGTCCAAGTTTGGCC
>NZ_JAUBRI010000170.1:0-2081 GCF_036701795.1 Microcoleus sp. N9_A1 | reverse complement strand
CTTTCTTGATAGTTGACCTTCCTAAAAAATCCCTTAATTTTCTGACATTGTAGCACTTATTTGGCAAAATGGTATAACTTGACTGTCGAAAAAGGGCAGAAAAAAATCAAAGAGTGGTTGAATCATCACAAGTGTTTTTTAGAGAATCTGCATCAACAATTGAAAATTATTTTGAGGGTATTTGTAACTACTTTATTCATCGGACAACAAGTGGAGTAATGGAAGGAATCAACAATCGAATTAAGTTGATTATGCGACAAGGGTATGGCTTTTCTAATTTTGAAAATTTTAGAAATCGCGTATTAGCTTGCTTCTCTAATTAGATAAAGTTATCACCATAAGTTCGGGAGAGCCGACAGATCAAGACAGTATCTACAAGATACTATTGTTTTTTCGCAATGACCTACTTAACTACCGCCCACTGAGTAATCGGTGCCAGCGGTTTCCAACCCACAAAAGAGCCGATCGCCCCCGTGCGCTGAATCCCAATTCTAATCAGTTCGCCGCCGTGCAAAGAATGCCATTGCAGCACCGTAAGTTCGCTTTCAACAGTAACCGCATTTACCACCAAACGGCCGCCTTCACCTAAAGCATTCCAACAAGTTTCTAGCAAACCTTCTGCGGTGACACCGCCGCCGATGAAAATAGCATCCGGTTGCGGCAAATTTGCCAAAGCTTCCGGTGCGTCTCCCGCCACGATTTTAAGTTCGGGAACACCAAATTTAGAGGCATTTTCAGCAATGTATTCCAGTCTAGTTGGATGGCGTTCGATCGCGATCGCCCGACAACTCCGATGACTCCGCATCCACTCAATCGCGATCGAGCCGCAGCCAGCGCCCACATCCCACAGCAACTCCCCCGGAATCGGCGCTAACGCAGACAGAGTAACGGCTCGAACCTCCCGCTTGGTAAGTTGTCCGTCGTGGCGATATGCAGCATCCGGCAAACCCGCAGTTCGGGGGAGGATAAGAGTTTGTCGATCGGCTGCAACTACAATGGCGATCGTGTTCAAATCCGCTAAATCCGCCACATTCCAAGCCGCTGCAACCCCCTCAATCCGCCGTTCCGCCTCCGACCCCATCCGCTCGAACACAGTCATCAAACTGCTGCCAAACCCCCGCAGTGTCAACAAATCGGCGACCTTTCCCGGTGTATGTCGATCGGCACTCAAGACTAGCAAGCGCGCGCCGGGAGACAAAGCAAGGGCGATCGAGGCGATCGGGCGATTTGTTAAGCTGAAAGTCTCAACATCCGCCAGCGCCCAACCCAAACGCGCGCAAGCCAGACTAAAAGCCGATGCTGCGGGAATCACAGTCATTTCCGAAATGGGAATCCGGCGCGACAGCGTGACACCAATTCCGTGACACATCGGATCGCCGCTTGCTAGCACGCAGACAGATTCTCCGCGCCTGCGGATGATGTCGTCAATGGTTGTTTGTAGGGGTGAAGCCCAAACTAATTTTTCGCGGGTGTCGTCGGTTGGTAGCATTGCGAGGTGGCGCGCGCCCCCGACAACGATTTTAGATCTATCGAGTAACGATCGGGCGATCGGGCTCAATCCCGAAAGTCCGTCTTCCCCAATCCCCACCACCGAAAGCCATTTGTGCATGGAATCCTTACACCTAATCTCATTTCCGGCTGCATCGGAATGCTCAAACTCAATAGTCATCACTCATTAGTTATTAGTTATTAGTTATTAGTTGTTAGTTGTTAATCATATTATTTCCGATCAAACAACCAGAATAAAATTGGTTTATAGTGAGGAATTCAGTCCTCATCAAACTCGCTCGGACTGAAGTCTTTACTACAAAATTTATAACTGACATCTTGGATCATTCTCAATAACAGGCATCTTGCCTGTTCCACAAACAGTACATTTCTTCTTGTGAGGTCGGCATCCGGCCCGCCCGTGAAACACTTATTAATAATAGTGCAAGATGTCAGTTATAACGGTTATTTTACCGGACGAGATATCCGAATAAAGTCTCTAAAATATTTTTCCCCAAACAAAAAGCGCCCCTATTACTAGGAGCGCTGTTTGTCAATCTCAGACTAAAACTTAGCCATTGATAGAAGGAGCA
>NZ_JAUBRI010000169.1:0-2140 GCF_036701795.1 Microcoleus sp. N9_A1 | reverse complement strand
TACATAGCGCTTTATTTCAGTGGAGCTATGTTGTATTAGCCTTAGAGGATTGTTACCCTCTCCGGTTGCGAACACCCAGTTATTGCCTTCTACGGTTTTGAAGTATTTACGGCGTATCCACCCTTTGCCTTTGTTCCTATGACGATGACGACCCCACTTCAGAAGCTTCCAAACCACTAAGTGCCACAACTTTGAAAATATTTTTTGACTGACGACTGTTGAGAAGTAGTTGCACCAACCCCGTATGATAGGAGTGAGATTCTTAATTAAAGTCGCTTGGTTTGACCCACGCGATTTATTTATTACTTCAGCAACTTTTCTGTAGTGCTTTTTCTGACTTTCTTTACTGGGGGTGATAATAGTCTTAAATCCGAGGATTTTACCCTTTACTTTGCCTGAATTGTGTTTCCCAACAGGGAATTGCCTGACGTTGAATCCTAGGAAGTTGAATCCAGGTTGTTCATCATCTAACTTGTTCAGGGTGTGAGCTAATCTTGTCTTACTCGGCTTTAGTTCTAACCCAATGCCACTCAACCACTTCTCTATCTCTACTTGACACAGCTTTACAACTTCTAAATCCTCATGAAGGACTACAAAATCGTCCGCATATCTTATCAATGAAATCGATTTGAGTTTGTCTCGCAATCCAAGATTATAACCACGATAGTCTTTCATCTCGAATTTTGGGGCTAAACCCATAATCAATTCCTCAATCCCATGTAAGGCGACATTGGCAAGTAGAGGTGAAATTACCCCGCCTTGTGGTGTACCTTCATCAGTTGGGAACAGCTCGTTTCCATCCATAACACCAGCTTTTAACCAAGCTCGGATTTGTCTCCGTAGGGTAGGATAAGTATTCAATTTTTTGAGAAGTACATCGTGATTAATACGGTCGAAGCATTTACTGATATCGGCATCCAACACATACTTGGATTTTTTATTAACCGCACAGAATATTGCTCCTATCGCATCGTGGCATGAGCGTCCAGGTCTGAACCCGTATGAGTTAGGTTCAAATCGCGCTTCCCATTCTGGTTCTAACACCAGTTTGACTAACGCTTGCAAAGCTCGGTCTTCCATTGTCGGTATACCTAAAGGTCTTTCCTCATCTGTCCCTGGTTTGGGTATCCAAACTCGGCGTGTTGGCTTAACCTTTGAACCCAATGATATTTTATTTATCAAGGCGAAACGTTGCTTTGGGGTCAGCGATTTAACGCCATCCACACCTGCCGTCTTCTTACCGCGATTATCCTGAGTTACCCGACGAACCGAAGCGGCTTTTGCTGCCCAAGAACTTATCAACAGTTTCTGGAGTCTGCGTACTAGCTTGACATCACCACGATTAGACGCTTGATATATCCGCTTTTGCAATTTAAAAACGTTACGCTCTAGCTTTCGCCAGTTGATATCGTTCCATTCATACATCGGTTTTTCTGCCGTGTTCATAACATATTCATTGCTACTTGTAGCTATATCATCCGTATTACCGTGAGTCCGTTAGCATATCCTCATCATTACAATGAGGCGTTGGCTTTTGACTCAATCTCTACCACCTGTTACCTGGAAATCCAGATGTTTCGTCTTAGCTGACTGCTCGAAGTATTCGACCTCTCCGAGAGTAATCAGGTGGTTTACTTCGTTCCTCATAACCATTGGTTTGTTCCGTTAGGATGTCACCTCTTCACCGAGTTTTTTGGGTAACGTAGGTATGCCGATACAAATTCGCATACCACCCTGTACTAATGCCCTTTTTGGGACTACCAGCGCATGAAGCCTTATTTCGCTGGTTCGGCTTAACGGTGATTCAGGCAGTGACTTCACTTTCGTTATCCATAGAAACTTGCTTACGGGATACCACTTTAGGCTAGTAGCTCTTTCCGCTTTTATCCCCGCTTCACCGATTGAGGGCTAGTCGCTACAGTGGGGGATATGCTTTCACCTCTACGTTTGAGGGGCAGGGCTTGACGTTTTCTAGGATACTGACGCTCACCTGCAAGGTTATGAAGTTGTCATCTACAAGGGATTAAAGTGCGAACTCAATCCTGATGGATTACCCTGTAGAAGCCAGTCATCCCCCGATTTCTCGGTTTCGACTGAACGAATCGCACTTGTAAGATCCGTTAACATCCGCATTGATTAA
>NZ_JAUBRI010000168.1:0-2247 GCF_036701795.1 Microcoleus sp. N9_A1 | reverse complement strand
ATCCAATCGCCGGGTTTGTAAAAACTGCCGATTTCTCCAGCAGCCGTGTCAAAGAGTGAAAGTTGAGCGTTAACCATTGCGTTTTAGCTCATCTTGTAATGAGATATTCATGAACCAACTCGAAGCTCCAGGGCTCGCGCACCTCTTCTCCCCAATTGCCTATCTCGTTTGCGAGTGCGGGATTCCACACAATTACTTTTGATGCAATTCTGACGAATCGCCGCAACATTAAAAATAATTCTCCAAGCACGATCGCCCTTACAAGTCGATAGGTACAGAGGACGGCTGCGGCGATGTTTTCCCAAGTGCTGAAAATTTCGTTAGTATCTTCCCACCACATTCTTTCGAGTTCTTCAGAATTGCAATTTTGCTGGTGCTGGATTTGTTTGTCAGTCGTGTTCCAGTCAAAGCGGTAAAGTTCGCAAAGCATGGTTAATCAGTCCTTTCATTGTGTTTGGTGAAGGTTTCTTCTACTTCCACAAGTTGCAAGTTTGGAAATATGCAGCGAAGCTTGTCATTGATGTACTGCAATTCCCACTCCTCTATCTGGAGTTCCGGTTCACCGGGACAGTGAACGCTGGTTTTAGTGAAATCGACTTCCCGCTGCTTGAGGTTTCTCTCGCAGATTTTGATGTACTCGTTAATCAGACCGGTGAATTCAATAAATGTGTGGCAGTTAGTGGCGATCGCTTCGCGGTAGTAATTGTTTGAGGCCGCCTTCATCGCCTCCAATATTTCCTCTGGGGTCTGAGGAGAATCTGGGAGTTGCTTCCTGGCCCCTCCCAATAAAGTCACTGCTTCCTCTTTCGTCAACATTAATCTTCCTCTAAGCGGTTATCTTTTCGGGCTCCATCAAATCCCACCCCTGGTTTAGCAGGGCGAAGGAGTGAGGACTCGTTAGGAATAGCCTTTGCAGTTTCATCCCGCCCAGTAGGGCTGCCTTTGTTACTGGCCCTAAGTTTTCAGCTTGGGGTGAGATTTGTAGCATCTGAGCGGCCACTATAAGCGCGTGGATTTCGTACCCGCTCAAGTACCCGCTTGAAGGCAGTTGCAAATTTTCAAAGTTTGCTAGCTCGCGCGCGCTTTCCTTTAAATCGGGTTCTTTCGTTTCTTCTGAATCTATGTCTAAATCTTCCATGTCTATTTACTGTCTAGTGGTTGCATAGCAGCCGATCGCACTTCACGACAAATCGGCTAATTCCTACATATCGAGTTCAAAACCTTCGCTCTCCAAATTCCGCTGGAGTTGGTACATCATCGCAGCACCGGCGGCCAAAGTTTTGGGGTCAATATCTTCATCGCCCGCCATAACTTCCGCTCTCTTGTAGCCAGTGCAGCGGCAACCGAGGTTTTGCAGAAATCTGTCGCAGAATTCCTCGCACTGCTGCCAAGGTTCTTCCTCGGTTCCATCTGGCACTAAGATGTCGGCTTCTGGGTTCCAGCCGAGTTCCAGCACTTTGTAAGTTTCAGAATCTTCGCTAAACAGGTTTTGCAGTTGCCGGGCTGTTTCGATCGCAATCTTGGTAAAAGCATTGTCAACAATGCCGGGGTGGCGGCTCGCCAGTTGGATATGGCTGATGATGGCGATGGCTGCCAGCGGTGGAAGTTCTACAGTTGCCGACGGCAAATCTTGCAGCGCGTTGACTTCATCGGCGTATTTCTTTAGGTCGGGATAGTTCATACTGGCCACTGCCTCTCCTTTGGGTAGTCACTCATAAAAATTCATACGGGATGCGGGAAACTCAGCGGCTTTAGCCCTGAGAGGTAAGCGACACGGGGGACTTCAGTCCCCGTGTCGCTTACCTCTTAATTAGCTGAATGATGCGGATCTTCTATGTATTTCTTCACAATTTCACTACTAATATTACCTGCGGTACTAACAAAATAGCTGCTCGTCCACAAGGACGGCAGCTTTTTCAGTTCTGGAAACTCAGCTCTTAAATGATGACTAGAACGTCCTTTGAATGCCTTAATTACTAGCGCAGGAGTATCCACCGGGTTGACCGCGACGAACAAATATACGTGATCTGGTGCCACTTCTAAGGCTAGAATATCCCAACCTTTCTCAATTGAGAGTGCTAAAAATATCTCTCGCAGCCTAGTTGCTATATCTGCGACCAAAACTTTCTTGCGACGTTTGGGAATGAAGACGAAGTGGTAGTTAAGCAAAAACTTGAGGTGGTTGTGGGTTTTGTACTCGGGAAGAGGCAACATAAAGTTTTGTTGTTATAGCTGGACTTATCCACT